>JAUNBU010000142.1 GCA_030526925.1 Bacillota bacterium
GTTGCCCAGGTTTTTGAGGGGCTTTTTTGCATATCTTCGTGGGAATGTGCTGCCAATGAGCCGGTTATCCTACCTTCACGACATTAAGTTTTTCTGCCAGTATCTGGTGGACGAGACGGATCTAACGGCGGCGGAGAAAGTATCTGACATAAAGCTGGAAGATTTCAATAAAATTAAAGCAGTGGATGTGAACATTTTCATAGACTACTGCAGGAAGTATACGGTGGAGAAGGAAGACCAGATCATCATCTACGAGAACAGCAACAAGACGCTGGCGCGAAAGAAGTCGTCGCTTTCTGTCATGTTTAAGCAGCTGTATCGCGATGAATTGCTGGATAACAACATCACCGACGGCTTCGATCCCATTCGGGTCCCGAAAGCCGGGGAGCGTGAGATCAAGGCGCTTCAGGACGATGAAGTGATGATCATGCTGGATGCAGTATCCACCGGCAGCCACCTGACGGAAAAGGAACGTCAGTATTGGGAAAAGACCAAGAAGCGTGATAAGGCGATTTTGATCCTGTTTCTTACATACGGTCTGAGGCTTTCGGAGCTGCATCAGCTGAACGTGTCTTCCTTTAACTTTTCCAGAGGTGAATTCAAGATTTACAGGAAGCGTGATAAGGAGGCTGTCATGCCGCTGAACCGGTCGGTGACCGATGTTATCAGCGACTACATTGAAACAGAAAGGGCAGATGACGATACGCTGGAGGATATGCACAAGGATGCGTTGTTCCTTTCCCTGCAGGGAAAAAGAATGACGGACCGCCAGATCAGGGAGCTGGTGAAGAAATATACGTCTATCGGGCTTGCCACATCCAGAAAGGCAGGCTACAGCCCTCATAAGCTGAGAGCCACGGCAGCTACCAGCCTGATCGGCAGGGGGAATTCCATCTTCGATGTGCAGGCGCTGCTTGATCACGAACAGGTGACCACCACGCAGCTTTACGCCAGCCATAAGATGAACGTAAAAAGAGATTTAGTAAATGACATGGAATGGGAATTAGAGAGAAAAGAAAGGAAATAACGGCAATGAAAAGACTGCTGACAGTATTTATTACACTCGTATTCGTTTTGACCGCACTGGCTGTGCCATCTTCTTTTGCCGCCAAAGACAGCGAATCCGGTACAGGGGATTCGGAAAGAAGCACTAAAACAATAAAAAAAGATACGGATTGGTTCGATGAAGACGATCCGAAGAAGGAATATTCCATAACTACGGAGGCGCAGCTCATAGGTCTTGCCAGTCTGGTAAACGAACAGCAGGAGAGATGGAAGGATAGGCGCTTTGAAACCTTTGAAGGCGTCACCTTTACCTTAAACAAGGATATCCGGCTGACACGGGAGTGGACTCCTATCGGATCGGGTACCGTTTCTTACTTTGCAGGGATCTTCGACGGCAACGGGCATACCATTTCCGGACTGAACATAGATGCCCTGACGGGAAATACAGGGTTTTTCGGGTATGTGACGGGAGAGGTGCGCGATCTCAATATAGCGGGGAAAATCAAATCCGGGGACAGCAATTCCGGCGGCATAGCCGGACAGACCACTGCTTCATCCAGGATAATCAACTGCAGCGCCGATGTGGAAATTTCCGCACGCGATAAAACAGGTGGCATCGTAGGCTATAACGACAACGGCAGGGTAGAAGGCTGCCGGAACTTCGGTGATATATCCGGAACGATCAAAGTAGGCGGAGTAGTAGGAGAAAACTGGGGCGGCATAATCAGCGAATGCAGCAACGAGGGAGTTGTCAAATCCTCCGACCGTGGTGTCGCTACCTATGGAACCGGGGGCATTGCAGGTCGTTCCGTGGCATCCACAGCGGAAGTATCCCAGTCCTTCAACAGAGGAGAGATCAATTCTGTAACCGAGGCTACCGGCGGTATCGTAGGCTATACCAATGCGAGAAATTCCACCGTGACAGATTGCTATAATCTGGGCGATATTCACGTGAAAGACGCAGAGAGGGATGGAGACCTGGTTAAATCGGCTGCAGGCGGCATCGTAGGCACTGTTGGCACCGACGGTATATTCGTTTCCAATTGCTATTTTGCAGGGAATATAACGGGCGCCGATATGACAGGCGGCATCATCGGCAGATATATCTACAACGATTACAGGGGCGACAGCCGGGAAGAACTGTATATCACAAACAACTATTACCTCAATGATACCGTGAAATACGGCATCGGGGATAACAACGGCGAAGGCGGTATGGATCTTCAGCAGTCGGTAGAAGGTCTTGCGCAGGGCTCTCTCAGGAGCATGACGTCGGCGCTGGGAGCCGCCTATAAGAAAGACTCGTCCGGACTTTACGGCAACAGCGGCTATCCTGTCCTCAGGTGGCAGGAACCGGTCAGCAACGAAGAAAAAAGCTATATCAGCGAAATTTCCAGAGATATACAGGAAAAATTAGATGATTATCTGGTGGCATCTGCCGATAAAAAGCGACACGGACAGGTGATAATGGACTTTTTCAATCCGGGAGATATGCTTTCCAGATCCCTGGTGCTGTTTACGGACGCCAAAGAAAAGCTGAAGGGCGCCGATACCACAGACCATAGAGAAAATGAAGACATCCGACAGGAGAATCGATAAGAAAATGCAGAAAAATACTTACGAACTGTTAAAAGATAAATTTCACATTTCGGAGCGGATCCTGAAGCTGATCGACGAGAGCGAGGACGCTGTTTCACAGCTTTTTCAGGAAATCGACGACACCACGTCATACAACCAGTATAAAATACTTGAAGCATTTCAAAATAACAGGATACGGGACATGCACTTTTCCTGGAACACAGGCTACGGCTATGATGATGCGGGAAGAGATGCTGTAGAACGGGTCTACGCCGACGTTTTTCACACGGAGGCGGCTCTGGTCCGTCCCATCATCGTCAACGGGACTCATGCGTTGACTTTGACGCTGACAGGCATTTTGCGGCCCGGAGATGAGCTGATCTACTGCACCGGCGCGCCCTACGACACTCTGGAAGAGGTGATCGGCATCCGAGGAGAGGGAAAGGGATCTTTAAAGGACTTCGGCGTTTCCTACAAGCAGGTGGAGCTGGCAGATGACGGCAGCATCGATCTTGAAGCTCTTGGAAAGGCCATGGGTCCGAACACGGCCATGGTCACCGTTCAGCGAGCCACAGGCTACGGCTGGCGTAAGGCCATTTCCATTGAAGAAATACAGAGATGCTTTGACTTTGTCAAGGAAAGGAACTCCGGGATCGTCTGCATGGTGGATAACTGCTACGGGGAATTTCTACATGTAAAGGAGCCTACGGATGTGGGCGCAGACGTGCTGGCAGGCTCTCTTATCAAGAATCCCGGCGGCGGCCTGGCTCTCACCGGCGGCTATATCGCCGGACGAGAAGATCTGATCGAGAAAATTTCCTATCGTATGACATCGCCGGGGATCGGCGGCGAGTGCGGGTTGACCTTCGGTCAGACCAGATCTATTTTGCAGGGCTTGTTCATAGCTCCGAGGACGGTCAACGGCGCTGTTAAAGGCGCTGTGCTCTGCGCCAAGGTCTTTGAAGCGCTCGGCTACGACGTATGTCCGGCTGCTTCGGATATACGCAGCGATATAATACAGGCAGTAAAGCTGGGAAGTCCTGAAAAGGTGATCGCCTTCTGTCAAGGAATACAGGCGGCAGCGCCCGTAGATTCCCATGTGACTCCGGAGCCGTGGGACATGCCCGGCTACGAAGACCCTGTCATCATGGCGGCAGGAGCTTTCGTACAGGGGTCTTCCATCGAGCTTTCAGCGGATGGTCCCATCAGACCGCCTTACGTGGTCTATTTCCAGGGAGGCTTGACTTACGAACACTCCAAGTTCGGCGTCATTAAAGCGCTGCAGCAGCTGGAAAATGCCGGATCGCTGTAAATCCCTCAGACTGCCGGGAATAAAAATTTATGAAGCAGTTTCTGCTTCAAAAGGATAATGTATGGCTTTAGAACAGGAGAAAAAAGACAAAATCAGAAAAAAGGTAAAGCTATTTACCACCATATTGAAGCTGGTGCTTCTTCTGACCATTTTGATCGGACTGCCGCTGTATCTGTACTTTTTCCAGAAGGATCTGATTGCGGAGTTTTCCAGCTTGGAAAACGTGAAAGCACTGTTTGAAGAATACGAAGCTCAGAGCGTCTTCGTCTACATCGGAGCGCAGATTTTGCAGATCATCATCTGCATCATACCCGGTCAGTGGCTCCAGTTTGCAGCCGGCTACATGTACGGCTTTTGGCTGGGCTACCTGTATTCCTTTATCGGCGCCATGTTGGGTACCGTGCTGACCTATTATATCGCCCGTATCCTGGGACATGACGCCATGCATCTGATTTTCGGCGAGGAAAAGATAAACAGCATGCTTAAAAAGCTCAACAACAAAAAAGCTGTGGTGGTGGTCTTTCTCATATTCTTGATCCCGGGGGTTCCCAAAGACCTGTGCAACTACGTAGCGGGTCTGTCGGAATTTAAGCTGAAGCCATTTCTCATCGTTTCGCTGATTGGACGGACACCGGGAATGATGGGAAGCCTGCTCATCGGGCGCCAGATCGGGAGCGGCGGCTATACCAGCGCCATCGTCATCGCCGTCATCGCGGTGATCCTGTGCGTGCTGGGGCTCATCTTCAGAAAGAAACTGACCATTTATCTGGACAAAGCATATGATAAGCTGATGAATCTGTAAGGGATATAGAACGAGTGGTAAGTGCCCATGCAACTAGATAAAGTTTGAAAAATCAATGAGTTAAGATCAATAACTGACAGATGGAGGTAGAGATAATATGATGAACAACGAAATACTAAAAGGTATCAAAGAACGGCGTTCTGCGCGAAAATACAAGGATCAGCAGATCACAGCAGAAGAACTGCAAACCGTGCTGGAGGCAGGCACCTATGCACCGTCGGGACGAGGATTGCAGGCTTCCAGGATCGTAGCCGTTCAGGACCCGGAAACCGTTGCCAAGCTTGTAAAAATGAACGCCGCCGTACTGGGCACGCCGGATGCCAACCCGTATTACGGGGCGCCTACAATCGTGCTGGTATTTTCACCTGACCCTGCCGACAGGCTGACCGCTGTAGAAGATGGCTCATGCGTGCTGGCCACTATGATGCTGGCGGCACACTCCATCGGACTGGGCTCCTGCTGGATCCACAGGGAACGGGAAATGTTCGAAGCAGAAGAAGGCAAGGCGCTTATGAGAGAGTGGGGACTTGACGATACTATGATCGGCGTCGGCTCCATCGCCCTGGGCTATGTAGAAGGGAAACTCCCAGGACCGTTCCCGCGGAAGAAAGACTATTACAGGATCGTGTAACAAATTCATACCCTTAGCAAAGGGTAGGGCGTAAACTGGCATACATAGTAGTTGAGCCAGATATAGAGTTTATAACGGTTTTATAAAGACAGCGATTTGAATTTACAGTTCGAGTTGCTGTTTTTATAATATAGGAAACCCACTAAAACACGAACAAATGTTTAAAAATATCATTGACAGCGAACGTACATTCTGATATACTGTT
>JAUNBU010000143.1 GCA_030526925.1 Bacillota bacterium
TTCTTGGCTGCGCCGTCCAGCGCCGGCTTCTTGATCTCTATGTCCTGCGCCGCAGCGACCGCTCTGTCGATCATGGCTTTGCTGTTTTCGTTGACTTCCGAGTTGCCTGTGAACAGCACCATGCTCTTGTAGTATTTCTTCAAAGTCTGAGACGGGTCCTCCCGCAAAATAGCGCCCTTATCAACCACCTGGGCGGCTGCCTTCAGGATCTCAACCGGGTCCCCCTCTCTGAAATCCACGTCCGCCTTGCTTCCAACGGCGTCCTTCACCAACGGATTGTTCGTTATTACCAAATTCTCCATACAACGTCCTCCTTTACGGCTTTTATTGTAACGGCACTCCGCCGGAAAAAACATCTGTCTAAAGTGCGAATTGTGCAGTCAGGGTCTGGTACTGGAGTGCGAAATTTCGCTTCCGGAGCCACATCAAAGCCAAACCGGGGCCACAAAAACGAAAAAACAACCACCTTCCGGTTGTCCGAAAGATGGCTGTCTGAATTTTTCCTGATTAATCCAAGTTGTACTTGTTCTTGAACTTTTCAACTCGTCCGCCTCGGTGGGCGAATTTCTGCTGTCCTGTAAAGAACGGATGGCACGCTGAGCAAATGTCCGTACGAATCTCTTCTTGAGTGGACTTTGTCACAAATGTGTTACCGCATGCGCAAGTTACTTTACATTCCTTGTATTCAGGATGGATTCCTTCCTTCATGCTAATCACCTCTTTCCTGCTCAGGTCTTACCGCCCTTGCATAATTACTGCTTCGATTCTCACAGCCTATACAGAATACCACAGCGCCGCCCCAAGTTCAAGGCTTTTTTGCAAAAGGCACGCTGGAATTTTCGTGAATTTTTGCAAAAGGCACGCAGGTCTTTTTGCAAAGGGCTTGCGGGCTTACGCCCTGTCTACATCACATGGGCATCAGCTTCCCGCCGCCTTCCAGCTGGATGGTCCTGCCTTTGAGCCATTGGTTAGCCTTATTGTCCCCATTGTAGTAGACCGTATATCCCTGGGATGTGATGTTGGAGCAATCCTTCTTCTTGTTTACCACGGCGTCCACGTAGCTGTCCGCCGTCACCTCCCAGGTGCTGTCCTTGCTGAGAAAGATCTTGCTGTAGCCTGCCGTGTTGGTCCTGTCTATAGCGCCGCGGAAAGAGCTTTCCTCGGTGAGCACCAGCTTCACCTGTCCCCTCCTGCCGCAGCGTATCTCTCCGCTGAACTCCTGGTGACAGCCGCTCAAAATCAGCTTTGCTGCCGCATCGGAGGATACGACTCCATCCTCATCCGCAGCATCGGTCCCGGCGCTGCTTCCACTCTCATCGTCTCCGCTCTCCACTGCCACATCAGCCAGCACGCCGCTGGCGGTAGTAAGGTTCGTATTGATCAAATTGACGACGCCCCTCATGCCTTCCACGCGAAACATGGCAGCCGCTCCGCCGCTGACCATCGAAGATCCTGTGGCGGTAAATTTTCCCGCCGCAGAGCCTGAACCGCTTCCATCGCCGGAGCGGAACACTATACCGCTTTCCGATGCCGCCGTCAACCGAGACGTCTTCAATGTAAAACTGCCGCCGGGCTCTATGACGCTGCCTTCGCTTTCCTCGGCAATAGCCGAACTGTCAGTCAGAGAAATTTTCCCCGCCGAAAAGATGCCCGGACTGCTTGCACCGGCGGAATTTAGGACACCCTCCGACACATCGATCACGCTGCCCTTTCCAGCCTGGAGAGGTGGACTGCCGTCGCCCGTCGTGCGAAGTGTCACCTGCTGGGCAGTGACCTCTCCCGATGCGACTGCCAGAAAGCCCTGAGAACCGTCGCCGGACGTATTGATGTTGATATTTTCCGCCAGGATCGCAGATCGGTAGCCTGTCACCAGCACCGCCTGGGAATCCTCCGAAGAGGATGTGAGATTGCTGCTGTTCAAGATCAGGTCGCCCCGGTTTTTCACCAGCACGCACTTCTTGCCAGCCTCACCGCTGACGTATGTTTTGCTGTTTTCCACGTTTTCCGTGCCGTCGGAAACCAGAAGGGCCTCTGCGCTCTCGTAGGAAGAAGTCTTGGAAGCCGTCTCTGCCGACGCATCGGATGAGGCTGCCATTTCCTCGGCAGTCATGACCACCGTGGCATCCTTTCCATCCAAAATCAGGGTCACCAGATCGCCCTTTTTGAAGTCAGTATAAAAGACGCTTTCCGGCAGATCGTACACAGCTTCCCTGTTCGACCCCGTAAAGCCCTTTTCCTTGTCGTAATTGCCCAGCTCCACCTGGATGCTGGTTTCGTCTGTCGTTATCACCCGGCCATAAGCTATGTCGTTATCGCTTTCTCTGCCGCCGCTGCCGCAGCCCGCAAACAAAAACACGAGCACAGCCGACAACATGCCCGCCAGGAAAATCCTTTTCATTGCAAAGACCTCCTCGATGCCTGTACCACAATGGTAGCTCCATCTTGTGTAGGTTTCATGTCGTTTCTATGCTCGTTTGATGCAATTCTATCCTGTCTGCCGCGCCGTGCGTCTTACCGATCTGTCCGGTCTGCCGGCAGCTGTATCTTATCCAAAATCCCCGCCAGCTTTGCCAGCACCACGCCGTAATTGGTGATGGGAACCCCCGCCTGCCGCGCCGCCTCGATTCGGTTCAGCACGTGCTTCCTGTTGAACATGCACGCCCCGCAGTGGATGACCAGATCGAACTCCTTCAGCTGCTCCTCTTTCGGGAAATCATTGCCGCAGACGTTGACGATCTCCAGTCCATCTCCGAATTTTTTATGCAAAAGGTTGGGTATCTTCTCTCGTCCGATGTCTTCGGAAAGGGGCACATGGGTGCATGCTTCCGCGATGAGGACCCTTGATTTTTCAGTCATATCGTCTAATACCGATGCTCCTTCTGTAAAGGCGCTGATGTCTCCTTTGTATGCTGCAAAGAGCACGGAAAAGGATGTCAGTCTGCTTTCTTCCGGCTTTTTTCGGTAGACAAGATCGAAGCACTGGGAGTCGGTGATTATCAGGTCGGGAGCTTTGTTGAGGGCGTTTAGGGCTTTTTCCAGACCGTCGGCTGTGGTTGCTACGGCGGTGCATTTCCGGTCAAGCAGTTCTCTCAGCGTCTGGACCTGGGGCAGGATCAGCCTGCCCTTAGGTGCCTGGATGTCCTGGGGCATCACCAATAGCGCCAGCCCATCCGGTTGGATCATATCGCCCAAAATCTGCTCCCGCAGAAAATCCTCCGGCACTTCCTGCTGTATGGCGCTGCGAAGTTGGTCTAAGCCTGCGCCTGTTTTGGCGCTGACGGCGATCATGGTCAGGTCGCCCAGGATGCCATGCAGAGTGGTCAAAAGCTCCGATGGCAGCCGGCTGCCGCCTGCTTCGCCCCATTTATTGACCGCCAGTATCACCGGAACCTTTTTCTTTCTGAGAGCCTCCAGCCACTGCTTTTCTTTTGAAAGCTCTTCCACCAGACAGCCTTCCGGCTCCAGTGCCCTTTCCATAGAGGTCCCGTCCACCACCATGATGGCAACGTCCGTCTTGTCGATGACGCTTTCCGTCCGCTCAACCCGCAGCTTTCCCAGGCGGCCTTCGTCGTCGAAGCCTGCCGTGTCGATGAAAACCACCGGCCCGATGGGGTGCAGCTCCATGGATTTCAAAACAGGGTCCGTGGTAGTCCCCGGCATCTCCGAAACCAGCGCAATGTCCTGCCCCGTCAAGGCGTTGATCAAGGAAGACTTGCCGCTGTTCCTCTTTCCAAAAATTCCGATGTGCAGCCGATTTGCCCTCGGCGTATCATTTAGACTCATATCCTTCTCCTATAGTTGCAATATGCATATTGCGGACTGCCGGCCTGTTACTTAGAATTTTCTGAATGTGCGAGGACGGAGAGGCGGCAAATTGCTGTAATCCGCAAGAGCAGCTGGCAGCATGAGGGCGCCTCGAGCAAAAGGCTTGATACAGCCTCCTCGTACTGTCTGAGCAGCGAAGCTGCGAGTTTACGAGGGGCTTCAAGCCTTGCGAGAGGGGACCCATGTTGCCCTGCGATGAGGACATCAGCAATTTGCCGCCTCTCCGTCCTCGCGCGTCCTCATATTCTACAGCCGGAAGTCCCGCTTCCCCTCATCCAAATCGTGCAAATGTTCCGTCACAATCTCCTTTACCTTCGGATTCGGAATCATCTCCAGCCGCTCTTCTATCAGCTTCAAGCCTTTTGCCTTAGTCTCCTCGGACGCATAGTCCTCCAGATATTCCTTCAGCGTCATCAAGGCGTTTGGCTGGCAGATGTTAGCGATCTGGCCCGTCTTTACAAGACTCATGAACCTGTCCCCCGTCCTGCCTTCACGATAGCACGCAGTGCAAAAGCTCGGCACGTAGCCCAGGTCGATCAGCCAGTCAACCACCTGATTCAGCGTCCGTCTGTCGTTGACGTCGAACTGAGCCGAGTTGTCGTCCTCATCCTCTTCCTCCACGTAGCCGCCAACGCTGGTCCTGCTGCCGCCGGAAATCTGGGAAACCCCCAGCTTGACAGCCTCGCCCCGCATAGCCTTGGATTCCCTGGTGGACATGATGATGCCCGTATACGGCACGGCGATACGCAAAATGGCGATGATCCGTTTGAACACGTCGTCGGGAACTCCGTTGTCAAAAGTGTCCGGGTCGATGTCGTCAGCAGGACGGACCCGCGGCACGCTGATGGTGTGCGGTCCGCATCCAAAGGCATCCTCCAGGTGCTTAGCGTGCATCAGGATACCCACAAAGTCGTATTTGTAAAGGTTCAGGCCGAAGAGCACTCCGCAGCCTACGTCGTCGATGCCTGCCTCCATAGCCCGGTCCATGGCCTCCGTGTGGTAGGCGTAGTCGCTTTTCGGTCCCGACGGATGCAGGTCTTCATAGGCTTCCTTGTTGTAGGTCTCCTGGAAAAGGATATATGTCCCGATGCCGGCGTCTCGCAGCTTTTTGTAGTTTTCCACGGTGGTGGCGGCGATGTTCACGTTGACACGGCGGATGGCTCCGTTCTTGTGCTTGATGCTGTAGATGGTCTGGATGCTTTCCAGTATGTATTCGATAGGGTTCATCTTCGGGTCCTCACCTGCTTCAATGGCAAGCCGCTTGTGGCCCATGTCCTGCAGCGCCGTCACTTCTTCTCTTATCTGCTCCTGAGTCAGCTTTTTGCGGCTGATGTGCTTGTTCTGTCCGTGATACGGACAGTATTTACACCCATTGATGCAGTAATTGGAAAGGTAAAGCGGTGCAAACATGACGATCCTGTTGCCGTAGAATTTTTCTTTGATTTGCTGGGCGAGATGAAAAATCTCCTGATGTATCTCCGGGTCTTCGCATTCCAAAAGGAGCGCCGCTTTCCGGTAGGTCAGCCCTTTGCAGTCGGCTGCCCGCTCCAGGATCGCCCGGATGGTCTTCAGATCGCCCTTGTTTTCCTTGGCGTACTGCAAGGTTTCTTCGATTTCTTCGTGGCAGATGAACTCCTCCGCCTTTTTTGATTTGCTGTTGTAGTTGCTCATGGTTCCTCCTGTTTTTGGTTCTTA
>JAUNBU010000144.1:0-2350 GCA_030526925.1 Bacillota bacterium
GCACCGCCGGCCAGGACATGTTGATTATCAGCTTGCCGATGGGCATGGTCCCCATTTTGTTGGGCCGGTTTGGCAGCCTGTTTTCTTCTGTATTGTGGTCCATCTTTCTCTACCTCTTGTCTGTTTCAATTGCTGAGAGTTCAATAAAAATTTGCCTAAAACGAGTTAGGCAAATTTTTGTAATCAATTTCGGTCGTTACTATACTAGCACTCCCTATGGTAAAAAGCAAGGGGTATATGAAGATAGAATTTATTGTTTAAAAAAATTCCTCTATTCTTTGGATTTATAGTAGAGCATACAGTGACAATAGCCTTCAAAATCCGGGTCTGCCATCTGCTCTCTGAACTCCTTGCAGATACATTTGGTGTCTTCTGTTTTTTCAAGACGACAGGGGCAGTATCCGCCTTTTTCTTTTAGACCGGCACGGATGGTTTCCACTATCTCCCGGTCTTCGTTTAATCTTACTGCCATGGCGCAACCTGTCTACGCTTTCCAGAGTCCGTGGAGATTGCAGTATTCCAGAACTTCTACCACTTCGTCATCTACCAGTGTGAAAACGGCTTCCGGCTTCTCGCCCGGCTTCAGATATTTGATCTGGCTGCCCTTTTTCGTATTGAGACAGACCCACTGGATGGAATGCTCTTCCAACATCGGATGCTCTACGGAGCCAACCGTTACTGTCACCTTGTCTCCGTCCTTCTTAACGACCGGCACGTGCTTTTCCTGAGCTGCATCTGTAGTGTTGGGAACCATCTCCGTCATCTTCTGGCCGCAGCACATTACAGGAACGCCTTTGTCCTCTATGTAGGTCACGATATTTCCACATTGTTCACAAACGTAAAATTTCATCTTTCTTACCTCCTGATTTTCTTTTTGGTTTTATTTTGATTTTCGCTTCTGCAATAGTTTACTTTTTTAGTACACTTTAATCATACTACATATTTCCGGGATGTCAAGAGGTTTGGAAAATTTTATAGAAAATTTTTCTGATCTTTTTTTTCGTCATATCGGTTCTATGTTAAGTTTGTTATTGACATATGCCAGCTTCAGTGGTACAGTTTAATAAATGACATATGTCGAATTCAAAACGATAGAATGAGAAATGATAAGGAGTGTGAAACTATGAAACTTGCAGTTACCTATGAAAAGGGAGAAATATTTCAGCATTTTGGTCATACCCAGCAGTTTAAGGTTTACGAAATCGAAAACAACGAAATCGTCGGTTCGGAGATCCTGAATGCCGGAGGCAGCGGTCACGGTGCTCTGGCAGGATTCTTAAAAGAGCATGGCGTGGACGTACTTATCTGCGGCGGCATCGGCGGCGGCGCCAAAACGGCTCTTGCTGAAGCCGGGATAAAGCTGTACGGCGGCGTTTCCGGCAGTGCGGATGAAGCAGTCAAGGATTGCCTTGCAGGAAAGCTCTCCTTCGATCCCGACGCCATGTGCTCTCACCATGACGATCATCACGGCCACGGCGAAAATTGCGGTCACGGAAGCTGCGCCGACCACGGCGGTCACTAAACCTTCAGTCTATAGAAATCCTCAGTTTTATTCATACAAACTCCAAAAAAAGGACAGCCGGAAATTTCCCCGACTGTCCTTTTGCATTTTTGTTTATGGATTCGGCATGCTCGTTAAACCGCAAAGGCTTACAGCAGCATTGATGCTTCTTTGCTCATGGCAATGAGCTGGTCCTTGATGCGGCTCTTAGGGATGGCGGCAACGAACCCCTCCAGAGCTTCGTCCGGTCCGTGGAATTTACCCAGCCCGCTGCAGACCCATCCGCTGATATGGAAAGTGTCTTCGCCGTATTCGATCTTGGCAAATTTCATGGAAGTAAGCGCCCCTGTGCCCTTTTTATAGCAGTTTTCCCCATTGTAAAAGATGGGAGCGTACCCTTTCCCCTGCAGCGTCATTTCGAAATAATTATGCAAAGTTTCCCATGAGCATCTGTAAGGGGTAGCGTATTTTGTCCTGGATTTGTTCAGCTCCTGAGCTGTCGCCGTCATGCTATTGGCAAGGCTTTGAGTGGCGACCTCCCCGGACTTGGAAGGCTGCGCCTCATCTACCCTGCTGCCGCACTTGGGGCATACTTGGCAGGTTTCAATCAGGTTTATCCCGCACTGCGGACAGATTTTCTGATGCTCGCGCAAAAACCTCTTTACGCGTTTTCCTTTATTTGTGGCAACGATCATCAAAATCACGCCTGCAACGGCGATACACAGCATCAGTATTTCCAAGAAGCCGACAGGGATATATATCCCCCATATCAGCATCATGATCCGGTAACAGATAAAAAATGCAAAACCGAAAATTGCGAGCATCATTCCTATTGTAAACATACTGGCC
>JAUNBU010000144.1:2450-5481 GCA_030526925.1 Bacillota bacterium
GCGGCCTTAGCCAGCAGGTTCATGGTGGCTTCATCCTTTTTCTTGTTGGCCTTGTCGATCCATCCGATCATTGACGGTATCAAAATGGCCGCCAAAACAGCCAGAATCACCAGGACCACGATCACCTCTACCAGCGTAAATCCCTTTTTATTCTTCTTCTGAAACATCAACACCATCTCCCATCTCGACACATTTCTGCTTCTCCTGCCAATATTTGTATTCATTATAATCCTTTTTCTCAACGATGAAAAGAGGTTTTATCATAATTTCCTGCCCTTTTACCAAAACTAAGATATAGCATAAACGAAATCGTTAGAAAACCAGAAATCCGAGGTGACCTATGAAGCATACGAATCAATTGATAAACGAGACCAGTCCTTACCTGCTGCAGCATGCCCACAATCCGGTGGATTGGTATCCCTGGGGCGAGGAAGCTTTTGCAAAGGCCGAGGCGGAAAACAAGCCGGTGTTTCTCAGCATCGGCTATTCCACCTGTCACTGGTGCCACGTGATGGCACGCGAAAGCTTTGAAAGTGAACGTGTTGCGGACATCCTCAAGGAACATTTCATTTCTGTAAAGGTGGACCGGGAGGAACGTCCTGATCTGGACAATGTCTATATGCGCGCCTGCCAGGTAACTACCGGCAGCGGTGGCTGGCCCATGAGCCTCTTTTTGCTGCCCGACAAAAGGCCCTTCTTTGCAGGGACCTATTTCCCGCCCAATGGGTTTACCAAGCTGCTGAAAACAATTGCCGCCAAATGGAAGCTGGAACGTAAGACGCTCCTTGCCAGCGCCGATGAGATACAGTGCGCCATGGAGCAGATGGATGCGCCACAGGATGGTCCAGACACCTCGGCCGGATCGGATGCATCTGATGCCCCGGAAGCGACCCTTTCCCATAGCCTGATACGGCAGGCTCGAACGCATTTGCAGGATACCTTTGACCAGCAGTACGGCGGCTTTGGCTCGGCGCCCAAATTTCCGGCTGCCCACAACCTGATGTTTCTGCTGTTTACAGCGCCCCACCTGGCGGAAAAGACGCTGCTGCAGATGTACAAAGGCGGCATCTTCGACCACATCGGCGGCGGATTTTGCCGCTATTCCACCGACGACAAGTGGCTGGTCCCCCACTTTGAAAAGATGCTCTACGACAACGCCCTGCTTGCCATCGCCTACCTGCTGGCATACGAAAAGACCGGGACTGACCTTTACAAAACGATAGCCGAAAAAATCCTCCTTTACATGAAGCGGGACCTTATGAGCGAGGGCGGAGTGTTTTATACGGCACAGGATGCCGACACCGACGGCGAGGAAGGCGGGTTCTATTTATTTACGCCGAAAGAAATTTGCCGGCTGCTGGGCCATGTGACGGGGAAGGCCTTCTGCGCCCGATACGATATTACCGAAGATGGCAACTACGAAGGAAAGAACATTCCCAACCTGATCGGGTGTGACGTGACAGCGGATGCCCTTTCCATGCTGCTGGCTGACCCATTGAACGACTGCCTGCCCACGATCTACGAATACCGGAAAAATCGCGGAAAGCTGCACACCGACACCAAGATCTTGACCGGCTGGAACGCCCTGGCAGCAGCGGCCTTTGCACTGGCAGCCAGAGTCCTGAACGAAGACGAGTATATCACCGATGCGGGACGCATCCTGACCTTCATGGAAAAAGAGCTGACTGACGGCGATCTGCCGGACGGCGGCGCCCTCCTTTCCGGCAGCAGCGCAGGCAAACCCATAGGCCCCGGATTTTTGGACGACTATGCCTTTTCCATATTCGCCCTGATCCAGATGCACCGGACCACCGGCGAAGGCATCTACGTCTCCAAGGCTTGCAGGCTGGCGGGGAAAGCCATTGACGATTTTGAGGACGGCGAGCGCGGCGGCTTCTTCTTCTCCGGTGCGCATAACGAGCAGCTGATCGCCCGTGTAAAGGAAAGCTACGACGGCGCCCTGCCCTCCGGCAACTCCGTCATGTACTACGATCTGACACAGCTTTTGCAGATGCTGGAAGACGCCGGGAATATTAAGAATTCCGAATGCGAAAAGGTTTCCGAAGATTCAAAGGCCGCCAACGCCCAGGCGGCTATCGGAAGCCCTGAAGACATCGCTCGAACGATCGAGAAGTTTAAATACAGCCAGCAAAGACTTCAGCGCTACATGAACGGGCAGGCAGGCCGCTACCCCGCCGGACACTGCTTTTACCTGTTTTCTCTGCTGGAACCAAAAAAAGTCGCCTGTGAGGGCGGCCTTTGCCATCCCACAGACGAACCGGCGCTGTAGATTTTGCATAATACACATACAGAAAAAATCCAAACCATAATGATGCGCGAATACCGTATCTGTATTTCTATGCGCCTTGCCTTTCCAAGAGCCTTCAGGCTGCAAATTCTACGACAAGGCTACGTCTACCACCGCCTGGTAAGCATCCAGCTCCGCATCCTTGAAACAGCAGAAATATATCTGGAGCTCAGTGTCCGGATGCCGGTCCAGCCACTGGACCGCAGCCTTTAAAGCGACCGGGGCTGCCTCATCAAGCGTATAGCCGTAAACACCCGTAGAAATGCACGGGAAAGCGATGCTCCTGCAGCCCTTTTCCAGCGCCAGGTCCAGGGACCTTTCGTAGCAGGAAGCCAGAAGCTCCGCATCGTGCGCCTTTCCACTGTAAACAGGCCCCACCGTATGGATGATGTATCTGGTAGTTTTGAGGTTGTATGCGCCTGTGATTTTCGCATCTCCCGTGTCGCAGCCGTTGAGCGTCCTGCACTCCGCCAGCAGCTCCGGGCCCGCCGCCCTGTGGATCGCCCCATCGACACCGCCGCCGCCCAGAAGGCTCGTGTTGGCCGCATTGACGATGGCATCCACCTGCATGTGCACCACACCCTCCCGGGCAAAAGAAATTTGGGATTCGGCCGGCTGGGCGTTTTCCCCGCCTATTTTGTCTGCTTCGCTACTTCGGCACCATCTAACGATCCCTTTTTTGAATTCCTCTGTGTATTTCTCCCGACTCATTTCGACCCTCCT
>JAUNBU010000145.1 GCA_030526925.1 Bacillota bacterium
CAAGGAGGTAAGTCTCGATACGCAGAGGACCTCCCAACCGTCGCCGCCGGAGGATGGAGCGGTGAACTCAGCAGGAGCTGAACCGGCAGGGGCTTCTTCGGATGCAGTCACGCCTGTATCTGCCGAAAATCCTGATGCGGCAACTAAGAGCACGGCTGCAGAGGAGCATACGAGCGCCGAAGCACCTGGTGCAGAGGTGGCTGAGCCGGCTGGATACGTGGAAGTGGATCTGGAGGAGCTGGCCTTGGAAGCAGACCAACCGGAGAGCTCGGCAGATGCCGCCATGAAGCACCTTGCGAGAACTGCCGCCGGAAGCACAAGCAGAGGCGCATCAGCTGACGATGCGGGAGGCATTGCAGCCACCACGGCAAAGGGCAGCGGAGCAGGCTCCGCAAATGAAAGTGCGGCAGTACGGAGCGCCGAAAACAGCACGGCAAAGAGCAGTGCGTCAGATTCCGGAGCGGAAACCGGCGCATCAAACTCTGCATCAAGCTCAGACTCGCAAGCAATACAGCAGGCAGACCTTAAACCTACAGCCGCCGCAGGCGCAGACACCCCGGCAAAAAAAACAACCCGCCCCGGCTCCATGCCAAGCGGAGACGTGACATTACCGGCGTCCCCTTTGCCCGGCCCTCGCCAGGAGCGCAGCGACTTTGCAAAAACCTCTCCCCTGGAGAGGAAACCACGATACAAGTCCCTTTCCATAAAGAACAGATGCGGGCTGTACCAATACACCCTGCCTTTCGAAGAATCCCTGCTGGTGCCCGACGTGATGCCGGACATGGCGGAGATCCTTTTCGCTGAGGGGAAGGTGAATCTGGCACAGGCGGGCAAGACCAACTACGAGAAGGGGGATGCTCTGTCGGGCGACATCACGGTGTACGCCGTCTACAGGCCCGATACCGGCTCCGAAAGTCCCGTTGACGTGATAAAATCCGCTATCGCCTTCAAGACCGACAAGTGCTGGGAAGGCGTGCAGGGAACGTCCTTTAAGGTGGAGGTCCGGATCAAAGAAATCAACGCCGAAATGATAAACGAGCGGAAGTTCACAGCCAAAGGCAGCCTGCTCATTTCCTTTACGGCGCTGTCGGAACGGGAGCTGAACCTGTTCGAGGGGATGGACGACGACGCTTTCATGCAGCTGGAGACCTCAATCAAGGCGACTGCCCTGGACTTTGAGGCGGAGGACTCCACGGAAATCTCTCAGGAAATCAACATCAAGGAAGACCAGCCTGCGCCTGCCAAGATCCTGAAAGAGACCATCCGGGTGGTGGAAAACCACAAGCAGATCACTTCGGAAAAGCTGGTCATCAACGCCACCATCCACTCGGAAATCCTCTACGTCGGCGAAAAAGAGGGCGAAGACGCACTGTGCTGCCTTTCCAATAAGACGGATTTCACCCAGTTCGTGCCGCTGAGCGGCGAAAAGGACATCGACCTGATCAAGGCGTCCTTCATCGGCGACGACCTGAAGATCGCCATCGAGGATCAGGACCGCTTCCTGCTGTCGGGACAGGTGAAGACGCTGATATGCGGCTATAAAAACATGGAAGTCAAGATGGTCTCCGACGCCTACCACAAGGAAAAGGACCTGAAGTTCGACCTTAACACCCAGGAGCTGAGCGTCGTCAAGGGGACCGTCTCCGGCGAGATATCAGCCCGCGAAGTGGTGAATCTCAAGGAATCCCAGGGCAAGCCGAAGCAGCTTCTTTGTGGCTGCCACCGTCTGGAGTCCATCAAGGGAACGCCGGAACGTGGCAGGCTGGTCATCGAGGGCACCATGCAGGTGAAGATACTGGCGCTGGACGAAGACCATAAGCCTTTCCTCATAGAAAGCGCACTGCCGCTCCGCGGTTCGCTGGAAATGCCCGTTGCCGGGGACGTGCAGGCTGCGGATATCTTTGCAGCGGTCAGGGAGTTCTGGTTCGACGAGATCAACAGCCGCCAGCTGGAAATCAACGTCAGCGTCGCCATCGACGTATGGGTGACCGGCAGCGAAGCCTTTTCCACCATAGAAAACCTGTGCTATACGGAGAAAAAGGCGCCTTCCAAGCGGATCCCGATGGCTCTCTACGTGGTGGGGCGCGGCGACACGCTGTGGGAGATCGCAAAACGGTACAAGAGCGATATCGGCGTTTTGGCGGAGCTGAACGATATCGACGCCGAAAGCCCTCTGCCGGAAGGAATGAAACTTTTTGTCATGAAATAGGTATAAAAATCCAATCCCTTGTAAAAACTTGAAGTACAAAGGAGGGATTGGAATTGAAAAAGATTTCCGACGAGAAAAAGTGCGTCATATGTCTGGCGCTTGTCATCATAATGGGATTGCTCCTGTTTTATACATATGCCGGTGGCTCGGGAGAAAACGACCATCAGGGGATCATCAGACTTCATGTGATCGCCAACAGCAACACGGTGGGCGACCAGGCGCTGAAGCTGAAAGTCCGGGATGCGGTCATCGAGTATATGGAAAAGCAGGATGATCTGGAGTCCGTAGCGGAAACCAGAGAATATCTTCGGGATAATACGGATCGGTTTGAAAAGATCGCCGAGGGCATCATCGCAGCCCAGGGGTACGACTATCCGGCGGGCGTGAGCATGGGAGTCCGGTATATACCGGAAAAGACCTACGGGGACATCACCTTTCCTGCCGGAAACTACGAAGCGCTCAACATAACGCTTGGTGACGGCGAAGGGGAAAACTGGTGGTGCGTCCTGTTCCCGCCACTATGTCTGTTGGAGGAAGGGACCCGGTCCGAAGACCAGGCGTCTTCGCAGACCTTGTCTGCGGAGGAGCTGGAAGCGCTGCTTGAAGCCCTGCCTGCGGAAGACCTGGAAGCGCTGGGGATCGAGGAACTGTCCGCCTTTGACACCGGGGAACTGACAGAAGAGAAACTGGCGGAGAAGTCGGAGAAAAGCGATGCCCTGACGAAGGACCAGCGGCTGAAGCTGCGGTGGAAGGTGCTGGAGCTTTTGAGAGAATGATCCGGGTATTCTGAAGGGATGACCTGTTCACCTCCTTAAACATTAAACGACAACAGACCTAAACACGAAACGACTTGAACGACAAAAAACACTTTTTCAGGCGGGATGCCTGTGGCAGCAGCCATAGAACGAGACCTTGCACCCCGGCTCCCGAAAAAGTGTTTTTTGTGGTGCGTCAGCGAGAATCGTCAAGCAGCTCCGCCAGGCTGTGGCGCCTGAATTCCTGCTGCAGCAGACTCTGGAGCCTGCCAAATTCCCTGTGCATGCAGCAGTCCAGTCCATCGTTTTGGCTGCAGTCGTAGTCGGTCTTCATGCACTCAATGACTAAAAAGGTATTTTCAAAGGCGCAGATCAAATCGTAGAGGGTCAGCTCGTTGCAGTCCTGCTTCAGCCGGTAGCCTCCTCCGGGACCGCGCTTGATCTCCAAAATGTCCTTTGCTTCCAGCTTTTTCAACACTCTATATATAAAGGGCGACGGGATGCTCCTTCGTTTGGAAAGCTCCGCTGCGGACAGCGGGTTTTCGCGATGAAGCTCCGCCATCACCTTGATGGCATACTCAACTTCCTTGATTATCAAAATGTCATCCACCTCCCATCCTTGACGCTTCCCCTGATCGGGAAGCACTCCAAACTGCACTGATTTCGTACACTATATCATAGTGTACTCATTTTGTCAAGAATGCAAGGGCAGAACGCCTTCGTATCGCCTTCGTATGCCCCGGTAATGCAAAACAGAGCGGCATAGCTTTGGGCTAAATAGCTGCCACGATCAGATCGCCTGTTTTCGCCGTGCCGATGGCTGTTTCGTCGGGTTTGGCGATATCGGGTGTTCGATAGCCTTCTGCCAGGACTTTCTTGACGGCGGCTTCGATGTCGTCGGCTTCCTGTCCCAATCCGAAGGTATAGCGCAGCATCATGGCTGCTGACAAAATGGTCGCCATCGGGTTTGCCATGTCCTTGCCGGCGATGTCCGGAGCCGAACCGTGAACCGGCTCATACATGCCGAAGTTGCCCGTTGCCAGGCTGGCTGATGGCAGCATGCCGATGGATCCGGTAATCATGCTGGCTTCATCGGACAGAATGTCTCCAAATATATTGCTGGTGACGATGACGTCAAACTGCTTCGGGTTTCTCACCATCTGCATGGCGGCGTTGTCTATGTAAAGGTTGTTCAGCTCTACCTCCGGATAGTCCTTGCCTACCTCGGCAACTACTCTTCGCCAGAGACGTGAGCTTTCCAGGACGTTGGCTTTGTCCACGCTGGTCACCTTTTTGTCCCGCTTCATTGCCATGTCGAAGGCAACCTTGGCTATCCTGCGCACCTCTTCCTCTGCGTACTGCTCCACATCATAGGCGGCAGGTCCCAGGTCCGTTTCCTTGAAGCCCTTTTCTCCGAAGTAGATTCCTCCGGTCAGCTCACGAACCACCACGATGTCCAGTCCGCCTTCTACGATCTCCGCTTTCAGCGGGCAGGCTTCCGCCAGTTCTTCAAAGAGCAGGGCAGGTCTGAGATTTGCAAAAAGTCCAAGTTCTTTTCGCAGTCCCAGCAGTGCCATTTCCGGACGCTCGTTGCCTGGGAGCGTATCCCATTTCCAGCCGCCTACGGCGCCCAGCAGCACCGCATCGCTCTTTTTGCATATGTCGATGGTTTCCTGCGGCAGGCATCCGCCTGTTGCATCTATGGCGCATCCTCCTGCCAAAACCTTGGTATATGTAAAGCTATGTCCGTATTTTTCTCCGATTTTATCAAGCACCCGCAGAGTCTGCTCTACCACCTCCGGGCCGATGCCGTCTCCGGGGATCACTGCTAAATTGTAGTTCATTTGCCTGCTCCTTTCAGCGATTTCATCAGTCCGCCGCTTGCCATGATGTCCTTGATAAAATCAGGAAACGGCAGAGCCTGATATGTCTCGCCCTTGGTTTCGTTGGTGATGACTCCTGTGTCGAAGTCCACGGAAACCTTGTCTCCTGCTTCAATGCTGTCGCTGGCTTCCGGGCACTCCAGTATCGGCAAGCCGATGTTGATGGAGTTTCTGTAAAATATCCGTGCAAAGGTCTTGGCGATGACGCAGTCGATACCGGAAGCTTTGATGGCGATGGGCGCATGCTCTCTTGAGGAGCCGCAGCCGAAATTTTCACCGCCCACCATGATGTCTCCCTGCTTTACTTTGTTGATGAAGTCGGCGTCGATGTCTTCCATACAGTGGCTGGCCAGCTCTTTGTGGTCTGCCGTGTTGAGATGTCGCGCCGGAATGATAACGTCTGTATCCACGTTGTCACCGTATTTATGTACGATTCCCTGTGCTTTCATATGTTCCTCCTTGTTTTTTCTATATTTCTTAAGTCTGTCGCTGTCGGCCTGTCAATTGCCTATGTGCACGTCTCTGCTGTGCCGGACAGCCCTACAGTTCTTCCGGGCCGCTGATCTTGCCGGTGATGGCTGACGCCGCCGCTACAGCCGGGCT
>JAUNBU010000006.1:0-1223 GCA_030526925.1 Bacillota bacterium
ATGGCCAATATCTGCGCTCAGAACTTTGACGAGATCGGCGTGAAGGTAACGGTAGAAGTTCCTGCTGACGTGGACTGGGACGGGCAGGATGCCTACCTCATCGGGTGGGGAAGTCCGTTTGATCCGGACGACCATACCTATAAGGTGTTCGGAACTGAGAAAGGCAACAATTACAACGGCTATTCAAACGCAGAGGTAGACCGTCTGCTGACGGAGGCAAGAGCGCTTTCCGATCCGGAAGCCAGAAAGCCGCTGTACGCACAGTTCCAGCAGGAGCTGGCTGAAGACCCGGCATATACCTTTATCGCATATATCGATGCTATCTATGTGGGCGCTTCCAATATTACAGGAATCACGGAAGAAACCGTACTGGGACATCACGGTGTAGGTATCTTCTGGAACATTCACGAATGGGAGATCCAGCAGTAAGGGGAACCAATGTCGCAGCTTTTAAAAATCGACAACTTAATAGTGTCCTTTATAAATACTTACGGAGAGATGACTGCCGTAAAGGGAGTCTCTCTGCATCTTGACGCAAATGAAACCCTGGCTCTCGTAGGAGAGTCAGGGTGCGGCAAGACCGTGCTTTGCAAAAGCATGCTGAAGATCCTCTGTGATAAGGGGCGCATCAAAGAAGGAGAGATCCTGCTGGAGGGCAAGGATCTTGTTCCTGTTGCGGAAAAGGACATGACTGCCTACAGGGGCGGCGCTATTGCTATGGTGTTCCAGGATCCCATGACGTCGCTGGACCCTGCTTTTTCCGTGGGAAGTCAGATTGCCGAGGTGCTTAAAGTGCATCGGGGACTTTCGACGGCAGAAGCAAAACAGCGGGCGATACAATTGATGGAGCTGGTGCAGATACCGGATGCTGAGCAGCGCTACGGTCAGAGACCTTATCAGTTTTCGGGAGGTATGCGGCAGCGGATCGTCATAGCCATCGCTCTGGCAGGAGAGCCTAAGCTGCTGCTGGCGGACGAGCCTACAACGGCTCTGGACGAAGAGACTCAGGAAGAGATAATGAAGCTGTTGAAGGATATCCAGCGAAAGACAGGCGTTGCCATCCTGTTCATCACCCACGATCTGAGTTTGGTGGAGGATATCGCTCAGCGGGTTGCCATCATGAAGGACGGGCAGCTGGTGGAAGAAGGTCCTGTGGCAGAAGTTTTCGCCGACCCACAGCATGAGTATACCAGGAAGCTGCTGGGATATCTGGATTACAAGAA
>JAUNBU010000006.1:1323-31331 GCA_030526925.1 Bacillota bacterium
GAGATCGTCGGACTTGTCGGCAGATCAGGCTGCGGCAAATCCACCCTGGCCAGGTGCATCGCCGGCATCGAAAAGCCGGACAGTGGAACGATCAGTATAAGAGACGACGTCAAGCTGCAGATGATATTTCAGGATTCACAATCCGCTTTCAACGACAGGATGCGAGCCTGGCAGATCATTGCAGAACCGTTGAAGATCGCAGGACTGAGCCTCAGAAGAGCAAGCCGCACCGAAATCAGAGAAAAAGTAAAGGAAGCCATGCAGGCTGTGGAGCTTGATCCTGAGCTGATGGACAGAAAGCCCTACGAGCTGTCAGGCGGCCAGCGCCAACGTGTCGCTATCGCCAGAGCCATCATCACCGAGCCCGATTTTATCATTGCCGACGAACCACTGACCGGACTTGATGTGTCATCCCAGGCACAGATCGTCCACCTGCTCAAACGTCTGGCAGAGGAAAGAAACCTGACCATCCTCTTCATCGCCCACGACCTGCCAATGGTCAACCACATCAGCGACCGCATCATCCGCATAGGATAGCGCTACCGGGCGATGGAGTCGTATTCTGCCTCGCCTCCGGTGATTTCCAGCACCACCTGATTGGGAAGGCATATGATGCTTTCTCCTGTTCTACTGATTTCATGCTGATGGACGCAGTCCTGTCCGCGGCAATCTGAAAAACTCATTGAAACTACCCCATCCTTTATGGTAACCTTATTTATATGCGAGTTTCGGTCGATGGCGATCTCCTTGTCTTCCAGCAGAGAATATGACCCGAACTTTTCGCCGCCCACGGTGATCAGCAGAGTATCGCCGTTCGTCTGACCGAAGGACAGCACATATGATGCAGCGAACCCCACGAGAATCAGGAAAGCTGCCAGCAGTATATCGGCCTTCTTGATGATACAGGAAACGCCGTTTTGGGTTTTTGATTTTTGTACCATAGAACCTCCGAAGGAGAATGTTATCATGCAATACAGCGCCACAACCGGAAAAATCCTTATGCTCATCGTCCTGACGCTTTTTATTATTATACCACAAACGGGCTGCGGCAGCCAGGAGCCTGTATCCAAAACGGAATTTTGCCTCAACACCACCTGCACCATCACCATATACGATATGGGATCGTCAGACGCCGAGGAAATCATCACCGATGCCTTCAAGGAGATCCGTGGCTACGAAAACCTGCTGAGCAAGACGGTGGAGGGCAGCGACATCTGGAACATAAATCACGCAGGCGGCCAGCCGGTGACCGTTGATCCTGCCACCACGGAAGTTTTGCAGCTGGGTCTGGAAATGGCTCGAATATCCGGCGGCAAATTCGACATCACCATCGGCAGAGCTTCCGATCTGTGGGACTTTGCAGGTGAAGACCCTCATGTGCCGGAGCAGCAGGCGCTGGAGGAAGCCATCGCCACCGTGGACTATGGCAATCTCATCATCGACGAAAACAGCATCACTTTGACAGACCCTGATGCAGCCATAGACCTGGGCGGCATCGCCAAAGGATACATTGCAGACCGGACAGGAGAATTTTTAAAGGAGCAGGGAGTGGAGCGGGCCATCATCGATCTTGGCGGCAACATCCTGGCCCTTGGAGATAAAAGCCATAAAGAAGAGGGACAGGCCTGGACCATCGGCATCGAGCGTCCCTACAGCGACAGAACGGAGCTGATCGGTTCCATAGAAGTAAAGGATGCCACCGTCGTCACATCCGGTATCTACGAGAGAAAGTTTGAAGAAAACGGGATTTTATACCACCACGTATTGGACCCTCAGACAGGCTATCCGGCAGAAACAGATCTTGAATCGGTCACCATCACAGCGAAACGCGGCAATTCCGCTTTCTGCGACGGGCTTTCCACCGTCTGCCTCATGCTGGGCAGGGAGGAAGCCCTGGCGCTGGTGCAGCGGCTTCAGCAGGAATATCCGGATATGGGTTTGGAAGCGGCTTTCATTGACAAAAATGATGATATGGTGCAAACTGATGGTATGAAGGTCCGCCTGACCGAAGATACAGAGAACGCCGAAGATACAG
The DNA here is from genome assembly GCA_030526925.1 of Bacillota bacterium. Lineage (GTDB taxonomy): Bacteria > Bacillota > Clostridia > Peptostreptococcales > Anaerovoracaceae > Lentihominibacter. The sequence continues at coordinate 3,359 of JAUNBU010000006.1, forward strand.
AGAAAGAGGAATAGATGGATCGCAGCAGTCAGAGAAAAACAGTAGACATCATCGTTCCCTGCTTCAACGAGGAACACAATATAGACGCCTTTTTCCGGGAGACCCAAAAGGTCGCTTCGGAAATGGAAGGCTATGATTTCGCATACATTTTTATCGACGACGGCAGCACCGACGAAACCCTTGCAAAGATCAAATCGCTGGCAGCTGACGCTAAAGCGCCTGCCGGTGCGATGCGTGATGCAGAAACGCCCGCCGCCCGCTGCCATGTCCGCTACATCTCCTTCAGCCGCAATTTCGGCAAGGAAGCCGCCATGTACGCCGGCCTGCGCGCATCCAAAGGAGACTTTGCCGTCATCATCGACGCCGATCTGCAGCATCCACCCCAGCTGATCGCGACCATGCTCAAACGCATAGAAGAAACGGGCTGCGACAGCTGCGCCGCCCGAAGAGTTTCCAGAAAAGGCGAACCGAAGATACGCAGCGCCTTTGCACGAGCCTTTTACAAGATCATGAACCGCTACAGCGACATCGAGATAATCGACGGGGCCGTGGACTTTCGCATCATGAACCGCAAAATGGTAAAAGCCATCGTCAGCATGCCCGAGAGCCAGAGATTTTCCAAGGGGATATTCGCCTGGGTGGGCTTCGAGACGGAGTGGATCGAATTTGAAAACGTGAAGCGCCTTTCCGGTGAAAGCAAGTGGTCCGTCTGGAGCCTTGCCAAGTACGCTGTGGACGGCTTTATCGACTTCGCCGTGTCCCCGCTTAAATTTGTGGGAGTTTTTGGCGGAGCCATCACCGTATGTTCAACCATCTACCTTATCATAGAGATATTGAAGACCCTCATCTTCGGCAAGGACACGCCGGGATATGCATCCACCATCTGTCTGATACTCTTTTTCGGCGGGCTGATCATCGCCATTCTCAGCCTCATCGGAGAATACATCGGCAGAATGTACCTGGAGACCAAGGGTCGGCCTGTATACGTAGAAAAGGAAAGCAATCTGGATGAAGAATAGGATCGAGGAGTTTTTTTCAGGCAACAAATTGATATTTGCGGCATTTTTCGTGCCGGTGCTGCTGATGCTGCTGGCGTTCATGGTCAAGGGCATCTATCCCTTCGGGGAAAATCAGATCGCCGTCATCGACATGTACCATCAGTACGTGCCGTTCCTCAGCGAGCTGCAGTTTAAGCTGCAGGAGGGCGGAAGCCTGTTTTACACCTGGAACGGGGCAGGCGGCAGCAACTTCTGGAACCTGCTGGCCTACTACGGTGCAAGCCCCCTTAACCTTTTGCTGGCCCTTTTCCCTAAATCACTCATCATGGAGGGCGTGACCCTCATCCTGCTCATCAAGATCGGCCTTGCCGGAAGCTTCATGGCCCTTTACCTGAGATACGCCGGAGGCGTCTGCAACATGGTGACGGTGGCCTTTTCCACATTGTATGCCCTCTGCTCCTACGTGATGGCCTACTACTGGTGCATCATGTGGATCGACGCAGTTACCCTGCTGCCCCTTTGCATACTGGGCCTAAACCGCCTCATGGACGACGGCAGGGCGGCGCTCTATACCGTGTCACTGGCGCTGGTGGTGTTCATCAACTACTACACGGCCATCATGGTCTGCATTTTCATACTCTGCTACTATCCGGTGTTGTACTTTATCAAGGTGAAAAAGGGCGGCTTTCGCACATGCCTTACGACCACGGGAAAGGCTGTGGGCTACTCTCTGCTGGCCATCGTCATGGCGGCGGTCATGCTGCTGCCGACATTTCTCAGCATGCAAAACGCATACTATATTTCTTCCGAGATGCCGGATAACTGGCTGTTCTACAACGACGCCCTGGACGTTATCAACCAGCTGCTGCCAAATGCGGAGCTGACATATCGGGAAGGGCTGCCGAATCTCTACTGCGGGCTGATCGTGGTGATGCTGCTGGTGTTTTACATCCTCAGCAAGACCATCCCCCTCAAGGAAAAGGCACTGAATCTGGGTTTTCTGGTCTTTCTCTTTCTCAGCCTCAATATCAACAAGCTGGACTTTATCTGGCACGGGCTGCATTTCCCAAACCAGCTGCCTTACAGATACACCTTCGTCATCTGCTTCATCCTCGTTGCCATGGCATACAAGGCGTTTCTGCGGATCGATGAGGTCAAGACCAATACCATCTGGGCGGTGCTGGCGGCGGGCATCGGCTACTATCTGCTGGCGCAGAAGCTGGTGGCAAAGGAGATCGACGATGTGAACCTGTTCTTTTACGGCGGAATCGTATTTTTGTTGCTGTACTGCATAGTAATGCTGCTGTACAAGAAGGGACGGGTGAAAAAGAACATCTTCGGCTGCCTTATAGTTGTGGTGATCCTGGCGGAAATGGCGTCCAATACCTGCACATCCATGGATAAGATCGGAACCACGCTGCGGGATGAATATTTTGCCAACAGCAGCGACATTTCCAGGCTGGCGGAGCAGACGAGAGAAGAATTCGTCCGCACGGAAATGGACGGAAATTATATTCTCAATTGTCCTGCCCTCTATCACTATCGGGGGATCTCCCAGTTTTCATCTTCACTCAATGCTTCGGCTACGGCCATCATGGAGAAGATCGGCATCGAGGGAGAACCGGGTAAAAACAGGTATAACTACAACAGGACGGATCCTGTTACCAACGCCATCCTCAATGTGAAATACATCATCAGTAAAAACCTGGAGATAGACGATCCCTACTTTGAGACGGTCAGGACGTCGGGGCACACCAGGCTCTATGAGAATCGGTATCCCCTTTCCATAGGGTACATGACGGGAAATGCCATCAGGACCTGGGACTACCACAGCGAGAATCCGTTTACCGTGCTGGATGACTACGTGAGAGCCGCTACGGATAACCGATACGACAGGGTGTTCTATGATGTGGAAATGCAGGGAATCACTGCCGCCAACGTGCAGACTACCGTGGAGGGCGACGGTCTGATTTCCGGAGCGCTGGAGGATGAGGACAAAGAAAGCAAGATCGTGCTGGAGTACAGGGCGGATGAGACGCGCCAGTATTACGTGTTCGTGGAGGCGAGCAATGCTTCCGCCATCACGGTCAATAAAGAGCGAGAAGAAGAGGACATCGACATCCGGGATGACTGCGGGTCTGTAGTCAACATCGGCGTCATGGAAGAGGGAGACGAATTTCAAATCACCGTCGATTACGACGAGGCGAACATGGGAGACATCCGAGCCCATGTGTGCTGGATGGATGAAGCGGCGTGGGACGGCGCCTACGAGATACTGTCCGACAGCATGATGGAGGTGACCGACAGCGGAGATACATTTATCGAAGGTACGGTAGATGTAAAGGAGGCTGGCGTGCTGGTGACGTCGGTGCCTTATGAAGAAGGCTGGACGCTTACGGTGGACGGTCAAGAAAGGGAAATCCAGGAGCTGGTGGGCGGCGCCTTTATTTCCACTGCCCTTGACGAAGGGACACACGAGATCAGGTTGGAGTTCCGTCCGCCGGGGATTTTGGTGGGACTGGCGCTGACGCTGGCAGCCATCGCACTGCTGATTTTCTTTCAGGTATTTCGCAGAAGGCGCAGGAACAGACGGGAAACAGAGGTAGAAAGCTTCCTGTCGGAGACGGACTCGGAATTTGAAGAACAGATGCAGGGCGAAGCTACGGTAGAGCCAGAGGCTGCGTCCGACCAGCCGAAGTCGGCGGGTTTGGAGCCGGAAAAACAGCCGCAGGAGGAGGGCATACCGGAAGACCTAACGCCCGCGCCAGATGCGGATCAGCTCCCGCAGGACGGAAGATAGCTCCGCCAGAGGTATCTGGTTGTAGTACAGGATCAGCAGGCCTGCTTCTTTTGAGGGCGCTGCGCTAACATTTGCAATTGGACCCGACTCCCCGGGGATAGATTCCAAACCCGCTTCCAACAGCACGACAGGGATCCCCAGGGTTGCCGCATCCTTTGCCAGCTGTTGCCCGCCCTTTTGCGAGCGGACCTTCAGCAGGATATTGATGCCGGAGGAGGTGTTCTTCACCTCGATGAAATCCGCACCCGCTTCCCAAAACGTATCAACCGCCATATTAAGCTTCTGGGAATACAGTTTCCGGAGCTTTTTTATATGGGTTTGGTAATCTCCCGTCTCCATGAACATGGCAAGGCTCAGCTGTTCCAGCTTGGAGCAGGTCTGGGCGTAGTCGCCTGCGATGGACGAAAAGAGCTGTGCCATTTTCACCGGCAGCACCATGTAGCTGATTTTCACCGCCGCAAACAAGGTGGTGGAGAAGGATCCCAGGTAGATGACCCGCTCATTTCCTTCCAGGCTTTTGAGGGCAGGGATGGGCCTGCCGAAGTACCGCAGCTCGCTGTCGTAGTCGTCCTCTATGATGTAGCTGTCGTTTTCCAGCGCCCAGTTGATCAGCTCGTAACGCCTGCCGATGGGCATGACCGCCCCGGTGAAGGCGTGATTGGAAGGGCTGACGTACACCGCCGACCGGATGTTGGCGGGCAGCCTTTCTATCAGTATCCCATCCTCCGCCACCTTTACAGGAGTGATGGCGAAGCCTCTGTCGCGAAATATGTTCCGCACCGGCTGATATCCCGGATCCTCCAGCGCCACGTGTTCTATGTCCAGCTTCCGCAGGATGGTCGCCAGATGGTTGGTGATCTGTTGGGTGCCGGCTCCAATGAGAATTTGTTCCGGCTTGCATTCCACACCCCGGGATATGTAAAGGTACTTGGCGATCTCCGCCCTAAGACCTGCTTCCCCCTGGGGGTCGCTTTCGAAGAAAAGGGCAGAGGAAAACTCGGTCAGCACCTTGTTCATGCACTTTTTCCATTTATTGAAATTGAAGCAGTCCGGATCGTAGTAGTAGGCGGGCGGGGCGGACGCCATGGCGTTTTCCAGGTCCGACACTTCCGGAGAGAAAATTTCCTGATTCGAGGGTACAGTTTTCTTCGAATGAGAAAAGACGGCGCTGACGTAGTAGCCCGATTGGGCACGGCTGTAGATGTAGCCCTCCACCAGCAGCTGGTTGTAGCACTGCTCCACGGTGGTAAGGCTGAGACCTGTTGATTTCGCCAGACTTCTCAGGGATGGCAGCTTTTCCCCTTCGGTGATCTCGCCCTTTAAAATAGCATCCTTGATGTAGTCGTAAAGCTGTAGGTAATACGGCTTTTTTCTGCTTTCGTCCAGAACCGGCATGATGGCTTTCATGATGACTCTCCTAACTGTATATTAAAAAATAATTATTATTGTATATTTAAATATATACACTTCTCCTGTATCATAGTATAAAACAAACAATTCCATTTGAAAAGAGGCTTTACGATGAAAACAAAATCAAACACAGCGAATATTGTACTGACGGCTTTGATGATGGCGCTCATCATGGTGTCCATCTTATTCATAAGGGTACCTATTCCCTTCACCCAAGGGTATGTGCACCTGGGAGATGCTATGATCTTCCTTTCCGTGCTGATCCTGGGATGGAAGTACGGCGCCATAGCGGCAGCCTTCGGCGGAGCCTTGGGCGATCTCATCGGCGGCTTTGCCATGTGGGCGCCCTGGACCTTTGCAATCAAAGGCATAATGGCAATCATACTGGGGCTGGTGATCATGGCGGTTTCCAAACGGGAGAATCTGAGCAGGGGCGGATTCCTATTCGGAGAGATCATGGGCATGATGGTGGCAGGTCTGTTCATGGTGGCAGGCTATTACCTGGCGGAAGGCATCATGTACGGCAACTGGATCACGCCGATGCTGGGCGTTCCGTGGAACATCGGACAGTTCGTAGTGGGCATGGTGCTGGCTACAGCCATCGCTACCGTACTGTGCAAGACGCCGGCAAAGTACTATTTTACATACAAATTGCGGATGCAACAATAAACTGTCACATTTTACTGATATAATAGGCATCTATGTTCAAGAAATGTGAAAGGATGTCGTTATGAGTATATTAAAAGTAAAAGAACTTGTTTTGCAGCCGGGGCGCCCCAAGGTGGCAGTCCCTATCGTCAGTGCGAAGCCTGAAGAAATTGTAGAAGAATGTAAAATGGCAAAGACTCTGCCCTGCGATATCATAGAATGGAGAGCCGACTACTATCTGGCGGCGCTGGATGACCTGAACGAAAGACTGAAGGATAAGGATGTCTACCTGGAGCTGGTAAAGATCTTGGATGACCTGAATTATATCGCTGACACCATGCCGCTGATCTTTACCGTGAGAAGAGCAGGTCAGGGCGGGCAGGTGAACATCACCAAGGAACAGAATGACAGCATCTGGAGCCTGGTGGCTCAGTCGGGCCTGGCGGACTTCATCGACGTGGAGTTCTTCGACGAAAACGATTGCGTAGATGAGATACGTCTGAGGAATCAGATCGATGAGATCCACGGCTACGGAGGCAGGGTGATCCTGTCCTACCACGACTTTAACACCATGCCCAAGCCTATGGAGATCGTCAACCTGGTCAAGACCATGAAGCGCCTGGGCGCAGATATATGCAAGGTATCGGCAATGGCATTCAACAAGGAGGATGCGGAGAATCTCTTGAAGGCTACCGCATTTCTCGATAAGAACGATATGGGCCCTATCGCCATGATGGCCATGGGAGAATGGGGAAAGACCACGAGAGTGGCTGCCGGCAGATACGGATCCTGCATCACCTTTGCATCGGGCAGAGAGCAGTCGGCGCCGGGACAGCCGGACGCCATTACCATGAAAAAGTGGCTGGATGATTACTACGGGGAGAAACAGGCTTAATGACGGACTTTATCAGGATCGAAGATCTGGTATTTGAATATGTAAAGAGCGAGGATGGGCAGGCGGTGCGTGCCATCGACGGGGTGAGCCTCAGTATAGCAAAGGGCAGCTTTACCGCCATCATCGGACAGAACGGGTCAGGCAAATCCACCCTGGCGAAGAACATCAACGGTCTGCTGATTCCTACCTCCGGGAAAGTCTACGTGGACGGACTGGACACCTCGGAGCCGGATAACATCTGGGAGGTACGTCAGCGTGTCGCCATGGTGTTTCAGAATCCCGACAACCAGATCGTGTCATCCATCGTAGAGGATGATGTGGCATTCGGACCGGAAAATCTGGGCATCGACCCTGCGACTATACGGCAGCGGGTGGACGAAGCCCTTTTTGGCGTGGAGATGTACGACTACCGCAAGAAAGCGCCACATCTTCTGTCGGGAGGACAAAAGCAGCGGATCGCCATTGCCGGAGCTGTTGCGATGGAGCCGGAGTGCATCGTCTTTGACGAGCCTACCGCCATGCTGGATCCTAAAGGCAGGCGGGAAGTGCTTTCCGTCATAAAGCAGCTGAATGAGAAGGGGATCACAGTGGTGCTGATAACTCACTTTATGGAGGAAGCGGCACAGGCGGATCAGATCGCCGTCATGGACCAGGGTGTCATGAAGATGACGGGAACCCCCGACCAGATATTTCGCGAAGCAGAGAAGCTGCAGCAGCTGAGCCTGGGCGTTCCGCCGGCGGTGGAGCTTGGCATGAAGCTGCGGGAACGGGAAATAAATGTACCGGAGGGTATATTGACTGTTGAAGAGATGGTTGACTTTCTGGCGTCCGGCGATTATGCTTGACTTGATGCATATTGAACCCTTGACTGAGGTGACGAGAGATTATGGCTATCCAGGTGAAGGAATTAACACATATATATAGCGAAGGGCTGCCCCATGAATCGGTGGCGCTGGAGAATGTCAGCTTCTGTGCGGAAGACGGACAGCTGGTTGGCATCATCGGTCACACCGGCTCCGGCAAATCAACTCTGGTGCAGCACCTCAACGGGCTTTTAAAGCCAAAGACAGGCCAGATCATCGTGGGAGATGTGGACATCACAGGTGAAAACGTGGTGATGCGTGACATCCGGCGAAAGGTGGGGCTGGTTTTTCAGTACCCGGAATATCAGCTTTTTGAAGAGACTGTCGCCAAGGATGTAGCATTCGGTCCCGGTAATCTGGGACTTCCTGAGGAAGAGATCGACGCACGGGTCAGGGAAGCCATCGGGCTTGTGGGTCTTGATTACGACAAGGTGAAGAATGAATCGCCTTTCGAGCTGTCGGGCGGTCAAAAGCGGCGTGTGGCCATCGCAGGCGTCATAGCCATGAAGCCTGAGATATTGATTTTGGACGAGCCCACGGCAGGGCTGAACCCTAAGGCGCACAATGACATTCTCCATATGATCCGCAGTATACATGAGAGGGAAAAGAATATCATCTTTCTCGTTTCACACAATATGAACGATATCGCAGAGATGTCCGACAAGATCCTGGTGATGGATCACGGCAGGCTGGTGATGGATGGAACGCCTCGGGAGATTTTCGCTCAAGGTGACAGGCTGAAGGCTATGGGGCTGGCTCTGCCCGATTCCAAGGAGATCGCCATGCAGCTGCAAAAGGCAGGGATGCCCATCGAAGGAGATTGCCTGACCATGGACGAGACGGCAGACCGGATCGCAGAAGCGCTTAAGAGTAAGGCGTAGAGGGTCAAATAGAAGACTGAATATAAGACGGAACGGAACCGATAAATAACATGATAAGAGATATTACGCTGGGACAATTTTATCCGGGGGAATCCTGGATCCACAGGCTGGATCCGAGGGTCAAGATCATGGCAACGCTGCTTTACATCGTAGCCCTTTTTTTGGTGAAGGATTTTATCGGATTTGTGGTGGCGCTGGCAGGGCTGGCGGCTGTCATTATCATCTCCAAAGTCCCGCTGAGCTTCATCCTGCGGGGGCTGAAGCCTGTGTTTCTGATCATCGCCTTTACCTTTATCGTCAACATGTTCATGATAAAGGGGGAGGTGCTGGTTTCTTTCTGGATATTCGAGATAACCAAGGAGGGCCTGCGGACCGCCGTATTCATGGCGATACGTCTGATCCTGCTGATCATCGGATCATCCCTGCTGACGCTGACGACGAGGCCCATCAGTCTGACCGACGGTATTGAAGCATTGCTTTCGCCTTTCAAGAAGATCGGGCTGCCTGCCCATGAGCTGGCAATGATGATGACCATCGCTCTCCGGTTCATTCCGACGCTTCTGGAAGAGACAGACAAGATCATGAAAGCCCAGATGGCGCGGGGAGCCGACTTTGAGAGCGGCAATATATTAAGACGTGCCAAGGCGCTGATCCCGATTCTTGTACCCCTGTTCATAAGTGCATTTCGTATAGCCCAGGACCTGGCAATGGCAATGGAAGCCAGGTGCTACGGGGGCAGTATCAAGCGAACCAGGATGAACGGCATGAAGCTGCAGCTTCGCGACCTGGCAGCATCCTTGATTTTTCTGGGATTTCTGGCATGCATCGTGCTGGAGCGGATATTCATTGGCAGATTGCTGTAGAGGTACAGACGTGAGACAGAGGAAGGCGAAGGATCTGGAAAAGCGGCTGCAGAGTTGCAGCGCATATATGGTAGAGGAAAAACACGTGCAACCATGGAAAAAGGTCTTCGATCGGGAGGCGGAGCTGTTCCTGGAGATCGGCTGCGGCAAAGGCAGCTTCATCATCCAAAAGGCTCTGCAAAACCCGCAGCATGACTTCATCGCCGTGGAAGGGCAGGAGACAGTGATTTTGCGCGCCCTGGAAAAAGCAAAGGAGACGGCGGATGCTAGACCCGCTCCCCTGGCTAACCTGAAATTTTTGCTTACATACGTGGATCACATGGACGACTTTTTCACAGAGTACCAGCTGTCGGGCATCTACCTCAACTTCAGCGATCCCTGGCCTAAAGCCAGGCACGCCAAACGGCGCCTCACCTACAGAAAGCGGCTGGAGGATTACGCCCGCCATTTGAAGCCCGGCGGCTTCATCGAGATCAAGACCGACAACGACGGCCTGTACGACTTTACACTGGAAGAGATCGCTGCCGCAGGATTGCAGATCGCAGAGCAGACCTGCGACCTCCATAGCAGCGACTACGAAGCCAGACACACCACCACCGAATACGAAGAAAAATTCAAATCCACCGGCAAGAACATCAACTACGTGAAAGTGCTGGCAAAATGACCGCCAGGCTGCTGTTCCGCCATCAGTAAAAACTAAAAAACCGGATAAGTGTGCGCTGTGATCCACAGCTGCGCCACACTTATCCGGTTTTTTTATAATATAGGAAATATCGAATGCGTGGCATTTCCTATATTTCAACAAAATCTACAATTTTCAAGTGAGCGCTACGCGCGAATAACTCACCGAAGGTGATTTTGTTATAGCGTTGCCGCGTGGGTGGTCTTCGCAGGCGCTTTGCTACAGCCCCTTGATATAGTTCCCCGGATCTGCCGGCTCTCCGTTCAGCCGCATCTCGAAATGCAGATGCTCCGCATCATCAAACTCAAAGAGGGAACTCTGCCCCACCTTGCCGATGACCGTCCCCTGGGAGACGATCTCCCCCAGTTCAACGAGTCCATCCTTTGCCAGATTCCCGTACATGGAGATGATCCCATCCCCATGATTGATTTCCACCGTGATGCCGAATCGGTCATCCTCCTCGATCTTCGTTACCGTACCGCCGGCGCAGGCCTTGACTTCCGTGCCTACGGGACTTGCTATATCAATGCCGCCATGGGTCATGTACTGATCCAAAGTCGGCCAGTAAATGGGCATGTCCATGGAATAGTCTTTGATAATATCCCCCTCGATGGGCAAAATAAACTGTGCGGCAGGGGATGCTTCATGATTCTCGCTGGATCTGCTGTCAACGATATTGTCATCGGCCGCTTCCGTTTCGTTGACGGACTTTTCCTTTACCACATCAGCAGTTCTGGTGCGCTCCACATTATCCTTGACCTTGTCGATGTTTGCCTTTACGACGAAAACAGAAACGAGAGCCATTAGACAAAAGCACATAACCAGGGTGATGGCCGTCCTATCCTTCTGCTTTTTCTGTTGTCTCATGTACTACTCACCTCCTATGAGTTTAGTATCGACAGGCAAAATGAAATTCATACTGTTAATTACTTGTAATTCGCAGCGGAAGATATTATAATGGACGCTGTAGGCCAGGCGGGCATGCCGCATGAGAGCCCGCCCTGAAAGCCTTTCCAAAAATCACATATCAAAAACACATACGACGAGGTGAATCAATTGGCAGAGTATATTTTAGCCAGGGGAAACGGCAGACACATCCCCCAGGAAGATAAAATTTTTGGCATCAGCAACAGAGCGAAGGCCATGATCAAGGAAAAGGGCGCGGACAAGGTGATAAACGCCACCATCGGCTCTTTGCTTGACGATGAAGGCAATCTGGTGGTGCTGTCTTCGGTAGACGAAGTTTTCAAGCATCTGAGCCCACGGGATTATGCGGACTACGCACCTATCGGCGGCATCGCTACATTCCGGGAAGCCGTTCAGAAAGCAGCCTTCGGCGTTCATCAGCCAAAGGGCTTCATTGAAGCGGTGGCAACGCCCGGCGGTACAGGATCCCTTAGAAACGTCATTTCGAACTACTCCGACGGCGGAGATAAGATATTGACCTCCGACTGGCACTGGGCGCCCTACAACACCATTGCCGGCGAGATCGGAAGAAGCATAGAAACCTTTGAATTTTTCACGAAGGACGGCAGATTCAACGCGTCCTCTTTCCGGGAAAAGACCCATGAGCTGCTGGCGAAGCAGGAAAGTCTGGTGATTCTGCTCAACACTCCGGCTCACAACCCGACAGGGTATTCCCTCAGCCTGGAGGACTGGGACAAGGTGATTGCGGTGCTGCAGGAAGAAGCCAAATGCGGCAAGGCAATAGCCCTGGTAATCGACGCAGCGTACATCGACTTTGCAGGTGAAGAGGAAGAGTACAGGAGATTTTTGCCGAAACTGGAAGCTTTGCCCGAAAACGTCATCTCAATCATGGCGTACAGCCTTTCCAAGACATATACACTCTATGGCACAAGATGCGGCGCCATGATCTGCATCGCCAAAACCAAAGAGATCGCCGACGAATTCAAGCGTGTCTGCGAGTATTCCTCCCGCGGCTCCTGGTCCAACAGCGCCAAGGTTGCGCAGGTGATACTTTCCAGGATATACGGAGATCCAGCGCTTCTGCAGAGGGTCAACGAGGAAAGGGCACACTACCGGGAGATGCTTCTCAAGCGGGGCAGGGCCTTTGCCGAGGAGGCCGAAAAAGTGGGGCTTAAAATAGTACCCTTCGATGCAGGCTTTTTCATTTCCATACCGTGCGACGATCCGGATGGGGTCAGCGCCAAGCTGGAAAAGCAGGGGCTGTTCATCGTGCCGCTGGCTAAGGGCCTTCGGGTTTCGGTGGCGTCAATCTCCAAGGAAAAGTGCCGCAAGCTTCCGGCCATGATCAAGGCTGCCATGTAGGTTGCGGACGATATTTGGAAGCGAAAACAAAAAAACACAGGAAAACATAAAAAAATGCTTTACAATTATTTCCATACATGATAATATATTCCTTGAAAGAGGTATTGTTCATAGTTTCATAGTATGGAAAGGAGATTTATCATGGCAATGAACAGCGAGTTTGACAGAGACGTGACCTTTGAGATCACGGAACCCATCGGAATTTTGCAGACCTATTCCACCGGTTGGAGTAAGGAGCTGAATCTGGTCAGCTGGAACGGAGGGGCGCCGAAGTACGACATCCGCGATTGGGACCCTGAGCATGAGCACATGTCCAGAGGTGTTACCCTCCACGAGAAAGAGATGCGCCAGATCATCGATCTGCTGCGGAGGAGACGCCAGACCAAGACCGCAAGACCCAAAACGGAGGAATCTCAGGTCATGGAGACCATCGCAGAGCCTGCTGAGGCTGCAGAGCCCGCCGGGGTCACCGACGATTTTGGCGACGATGCAGCCCGGAACTAACGACTCCAGCACCGGTTTTAAACGCTATATTTGCACGAAAACAACCACAAACCAAAAACCACAGGCAGACCCACTGTCTGTGGTTTTCGTTTTAAACGATCGGGAACTATGATATACTATATGAACAGCAATTGGTCGAAGGTATGAACTGCTATATGCCTGCAGGCCAAAGTGGTATAAGGTATTATATGAGAAAGAACAGTGAGGAATATGATGAACATACGGTTAAAGCTGCAGCCGGGCGAGGACTACCTGCAGATCACCAAGGAGAGCCCAATAACCCTGGAAGATCTGGCAAAAGAGTACGCAGATCGGCTGCCCTATACGGTGCTGATCGCCAGAGTCAACGGCAAGGACGAAGAGCTGACTCTTTCCCTGACAAAAGACGCCACGGTGGAATTCCTCGACATGCGGACCAACAGCGCCAATTTAGCCTACCAGCACAGCCTTTCCCTGATCTACCTGAAAGCCATCAGAGACGTACTGGGCGACATGTCGGTGGAGATCGAAAATTCCCTCAACAAAGGTCTTTACACCCAGATCAAGACCAGAGAGCCCATCACGGAAAGGCAGGTCAGGGCGGTCGAAGGCAGGATGCGGGAGCTGGTGGATGCTGATATTCCCATCATCCGAGAGGTTTTGCCGAGGGAAGAAGCCATCAAGATCTGGGAGAAATACAATTACCCGGAGAAATCCAAGCTCCTGGAAAAATACAAAGAAATAAAAGAAGCCAAGTTTTACAATATCGAAAATTACAGAAACTTCTTTTACGGGCTGATGGTGCCGTCTACCGGGTATGTCAAGTACTTTGAACTGAGAAAATACAGACGCGGCGTGCTGCTGCGCTTTCCATACGCCAACAAGCCTGACGTGATCCCGCCCTTCGTGGACGACAGGAAGCTTTATACAGCCTTCGGAGAAGCCAAGAAGTGGCAGAGGCTCCTGGATGTGGCATATCTGGAGGATCTCAACGAAAAAATCAGAGACGGCAAATCCAAAGACCTGATTTTGCTTTCGGAAGCCCTTCACGAGAAGAAGATTGCCGAGATTGCCGACAAGATCACCAAAGGCAAGAAGCGGATCGTGCTCATCGCAGGACCGTCATCATCAGGCAAGACCACCTTTGCCAGAAGGCTGTGCATACAGCTGCGGGTCAACGGACTGGAGCCTCTTTACATGGGGACCGATGACTACTTCGTGGAGCGGACAGATACGCCTCTGGGAGAAGACGGACTGCCCAACTACGAGGATTTGGATGCGCTGGACATCCGGCTGTTCAACGACAATATGAACGGGCTTTTGGAAGGTAAAGAGGTGGACCTGCCTGAGTTCGACTTTATGACCGGCAGCAAGATCTTCGGCAAGCGGCTGACATCCATCAGGAAAAACCAGCCCATCGTCATCGAGGGGATACACGCCCTTAACGGACAGCTGACCGAATACATCGAGGCTCATGAGAAATTCAAGATCTACATCAGTCCGTTTACCCAGCTGAATATCGATGTGCACAATCGGGTGCCGACCACCGACGCCAGGATGCTGCGCCGGATGGTGAGGGACTACAAATACAGAGGACACTCTGCGGCAAGTACCATCGCCCAGTGGCCTAAAGTCAGAGCCGGAGAAGACAAGAATATCTTTCCGTACAACGGAGAGGCAGACGTGCTCTTCAATTCGGCGCTGGTATACGAGCTTTCCGTGCTAAAAAAGTATGCCATGCCGCTGCTGGAGGAAGTGCCGCAGGACGATCCGGCATACAGCGAAGCGGTGAGGATGATGAAATTCATTCAGTTCTTCCACGTGATCGAGGATGAGAGGGATATCCCCAACAACTCCATCATGAGAGAGTTTATCGGCGGCAGCATTTTTGTGGAATAGGACCGGAACGGAAAAAGGGATTCTTGACCCGCTTTGATTTGCGCTAAATTGAAGGCTGCGGGCTGTCTACAGCCCGGGAGAATCCGGAAATTTCAAGGACGAGGATTTAAGCAGTAAGTCTAAAATATGAGAACATAAGTAAAAGGAGGATGTAGCAAATGGATAAAAACGTAAAGGCGGCAAACAAGCTGAAGATGGAAAAGATCATCAAGAATCTGGAGAAACGAAACATGATGGGCTACTACTGCGACAGCGTAGATGAAGCGGTTGAGCAGATCATGGCCCTGATCCCGGAGGAGTCGGAGGTTGCCTGGGGCGGCTCCATCACCCTGGGAGAGATCGGCATCAAGGAAAAGCTGAAGGAAGGCAATTACCAGGTCAACGATCCCATGAGCTTCACGGACCCTCAGCAGGCCCTGGAAGCAAGACGCCAGGCGCTCCACTCTGACGTGTTCCTTTCCAGCCTCAACGCCATCACCATGGACGGGGAGATCGTCAACATCGACGGGACCGGCAACCGGGTAGCAGCCATCGTTTTCGGACCGAAGAAGGTGATCCTCATCGCGGGAGCCAATAAAGTGGTATTAAATGAAGCGGATGCTATGGATCGCATCAGAAACGATGCTTGTCCACCAAACTGCATCCGGCTGGATAGAAAGACACCTTGCGCTCTCACGGGGAAATGCTCCGAATGTCTCATCAAAGGCGCCACCGTATGTTGCCAGCTGCTGACCACCAGATTTTCCGGCATCGACGACCGCATCCACGTAGTACTGGTAAATGAAACTCTGGGGTATTGAGCCCCGAGGTTTGCGAAATGTTGACGGATTTCCCGCTTTCGGGGAGCTCGTCAACATTTTTTGGTTTTTTGTGATGCCACCGACAAACCGCCGCACCACTACATGAAGGGGTCTGCGGGGGATGGACGAACCACATCTTGAAAAAAACATAAAAAAACAGAAACGGCAAAACCTCGACCGGATGGAAACACACGCATACGTGTGCATGAATGAGCTGCGCAATGCATTGGAAACACAGGGATTTGCCCGTGAAAAAAGCCCGAAAAAATTTCAAAAAAATGCTTGCATAAATTTTATAAATGAGATATACTAACAAGGCTTGTGTAAGGCGATGAGGTGGGAAGTTACCTTGCTATAGGAGAATTTCCACTGAGAATTGTCCTCACGTAAGATGAGGGCGAAGGGATTCGCTGAATTTTTCTTGTGTGAAAACCATAAGAAACACACGGAACCGTGTACGACGCAGGCAAAACCACTGTACACGTTGAAAATTCAAGCATTACGAACCCCTTGTACGAGCATAGCGAAAACAGTACAAAAAGTTTAGGAGGAAAAAATGAGCGAATTACAAAAAATCAGAATCAAGCTTAAGGCTTACGACCACGCACTTCTGGACCAGTCCGCAGCCAAGATCGTTGAGACTGCCAAGAAAACAGGCGCCGAAGTATCCGGCCCGATCCCGCTTCCGACGGAAAAGGAAATCATAACCATCCTGAGAGCGGTCCACAAGTACAAGGATTCCAGAGAGCAGTTTGAGCAGAGAACACACAAGAGACTGATCGACATCACCAGCGCAACGGCGAAGACTACCGACGCACTGACCAAGCTGGATCTGCCTGCGGGCGTAGACATCGAGATCAAGTTGTAAAAGAACAAGGCTGTAACAACACGTCAGCATAACGCACCCGCCGGAAAGCACAAAGCATGAAGCAGGAGCGTTAAAATAAAAGCGAAGGGAACTCCCTTAGTATGATCGCAAAGCGATCCGCTGTAAGATTTGCGAGAGCAAGATTAGGAGGAAAGATAAAATCATGAAAACAATCTTAGGAAAGAAAATGGGCATGACTCAGATCTTTACCGAAAACGGTGCAGTCGTACCGGTAACGGTGATCCAGGCAGGACCCATGACGGTAACGCAGGTAAAGACCGTCGAAACCGACGGATACGACGCAGTACAATTCGGATTCGAAGATGCCAAGCCGCAGAGAGTGAACAAGCCGATGACAGGTCACTTCAGCAAGAACGACATCACGCCGAAGAAGCACCTGGCAGAGTTCAAACCGGAAGAAGGAGAAACCTTCGAGGTTGGACAGCAGATCACGGTAGCAGAATTCGAAGAAGGCAAGAAGCTGGATATTACGGGCACTTCCAAAGGAAAGGGCACCCAGGGCAACATCAAGCGCCACGGGCACCACAGAGGCCCGATGACTCACGGCTCCAAGCACAAGAGACTGGCCGGAGCACTGGCGGCAGGTACCTATCCTTCCAGAGTATTCAAGGGCAACGCAGGTCCGGGAAGAATGGGACGCGAGACCATAACAGTTCAGAACCTCGAGCTGGTAAAAGTTATAGAAGATAAGAACCTTATGCTGGTAAAGGGTGCAGTTCCGGGAAACAAAGGCGGAATCGTTCGCATCCAGTACGCAGTAAAAGGGGAAGACAAATAGAGGATGACTTCAGGAAGGAGGAAGTAAGATGTCAAAAGTGACAATGCTGAATATGGCAGGCAAAGAAGCCGGCAGTATCGAATTGAAAGACGAGATCTTCGGTATCGAGCCAAACCAGAATGCAGTTCATGCAGTAGTAAAGAACATTTTAGCCAACAGAAGACAGGGCACACAGTCCGCAAAGACCAGAGCTGAAGTCAGAGGAGGCGGCAGAAAGCCTTTCCGACAGAAGGGAACAGGTCGCCACAGACAGGGAAGCACGACAGACCCTTCACAGGTAGGAGGCGGCGTGGTATTCGCACCGAAGCCTAGAAGCTACAGATATACATTGCCTAAGAAGCTGAGAAGGCTGGCAATGCTGTCGGCACTTTCGTCCAAGGTTCAGGAAAAGGAAATCATCGTAATGGATGAGATCAAGTTCGACGAACCGAAGACAAAGGAAATGGTGAAGATGCTGGAAGCCATCAACGCCGAGAAGAAAGCACTGATCGTTATGGCTGAAAAGGATGACAACATCGTCAAGTCCGCAGCCAACATTCCGGGAATCAGGACAGCGCTGGTGACCACGATGAACGTGTACGATATCATCAATCACACCAACTTCATCGTTACTAAAGAAGCTGTAGAAAAGATTGAGGAGGTGTACTCATAATGAAAACGCCTTACGATGTAATCATAAAGCCTGTAATTTCAGAGCGAAGTATGGAAGACGCACAGGCGAAGAAATACACATTCAAGGTTGCGGTAGACGCCAACAAGACAGAAGTTAAGCGTGCCGTTGAAGAAATCTTCGATGTGGAAGTAGACAAAGTAAACATCATGAACGTTGTAGGAAAGAAAAAGAGAATGGGAAGATACGTCGGTATGACTGCCGCAACGAAAAAGGCAATCGTAACCCTTACAGACAAGAGTAAGGAAATCGAATTCTTCCAGAGTCTGTAATATAGGAGGTAGGAAACGATGGGAATTAAAAAATACAATCCGACCACTCCTGGTTTAAGAGGAATGACGGTTTCCGATTTTGCGGAAATCACTTGCGATACACCGGAGAAGTCACTGACAGTAACTCTTAAAAAGCACTCGGGAAGAAATTCGAGAGGCAAGATCACTGTCAGACACAGAGGCGGCGGATACAGACCGAAGTACAGAATCATCGACTTCAAGAGAAACAAGGATGGCGTACCCGGCAAGGTAGCCACCATAGAGTATGACCCGAACAGAAGCGCCAACATAGCGCTTATCCACTACGCAGATGGCGAGAAGAGATACATCATCGCACCTAACAAGCTGACGGTAGGCGATGTGATCGAATCCGGTCCTGCAGCAGATATCAAAGTGGGCAACGCCCTGCCGCTGGTAAACATTCCGGTAGGTACGGTGATCCACAACGTGGAACTTAAGCCGGGCAAAGGCGGACAGATGGTAAGGTCCGCAGGAAACGGCGCTCAGCTCATGGCTAAAGAAGGGGATTTCGCCCAGGTGAGACTTCCTTCCGGAGAAGTGAGAAAGGTTAGGATCGAATGCAGAGCCACTATCGGCGAAGTAGGAAATCTCGACCATCAGAATATCCAGATCGGTAAAGCAGGAAGAAAAAGACACATGGGTATCAGACCTACAGTAAGAGGTTCCGTAATGAACCCTAACGATCACCCTCACGGTGGTGGTGAAGGTAAGGCAGGAATCGGACGTGTCAGCCCTGTGACCCCTTGGGGTAAACCGGCTCTGGGATACAAGACCAGAAAGAAAAAGAAAGCATCAGATAAATATATCGTAAAGAGAAGAAATGAAAAATAATAGGAAGGAGCAGAAATAATGGGCAGATCACTTAAAAAAGGTCCTTTCGTCAACGCCAAGCTGCTGAAAGCCATCGAAGAGATGAACGCAGCCAACGATAAGAAAGTGATTAAGACATGGTCAAGACCATCCACAATATTCCCGCAGATGGTGGGACATACGATCGCTGTGCATGATGGCAGAAAACACGTGCCTGTATACATTACAGAAGACATGGTAGGTCACAGATTGGGAGAATTTGCTCCTACCAGAACCTACAGAGGTCACTCAGCAGATAAAAAGGTAGATAAGTAAGAAAAGGAGATAAAAAATGGAAGCAAAAGCAATTGCAAAATACGTAAGAATGTCTCCTATCAAGCTTAAGCCTGTTACGGATCTTGTAAGAGGCAAGGATTTAAACGAGGCATTGACTATTTTAAAGTTCACTCCTGGCAAAGGAGCTGAAATCGTAGAGAAGGTTGTTCAGTCAGCAGCTGCCAACGCAGATGTGAAAGAAATGAACACAGACAACCTGTATGTAGCCGAAGTTTATGCTCATCAGGGACCGACTATGAAACGATGGAGAGCAGGATCGCAAGGTAGAGCATCGATAATCTTAAAGAGAAGCAGCCACGTAGGTGTTACTCTGAAGGAAAAGAATTAGGAATAGGAGGTTCAATAAATGGGTCAGAAAGTAAGTCCTCACGGGCTGAGAGTAGGCATAATCAAAGACTGGGATTCAAAATGGTATGCAGATAAAGAAAAGTTTGCGGATTACCTGATTGAAGATAATAAAGTAAGAGAATTTGTAAAGAAAAAGCTGTACGCTGCCGGCGTTTCCAAGGTATTACTGGAAAGAGCCGCAGAGAACAAGCTGAAGGTCATCGTCCTCACGGCAAAGCCGGGTATGGTGATCGGACGTTCCGGAACGGGCATCGACGATCTGAAGGCCGATCTTGAGAAGATGACAAAGAAGACCATCGTTATCGACATCAGAGAAGTCAGAAGAGCAGAACTGGACGCACAGCTGACGGCTGAGAGCATTGCACAGGCGTTGGAAAGAAGAGTTTCCTTCCGAAGAGCCATGAAGCAGGCAATCGGCAGAACCATGAAAGCCGGAGCAAAGGGCATTAAGGTCCTGGCTTCAGGAAGACTTGGCGGTGCGGAAATCGCACGTAACGAGAAGTACAGCGAAGGTAACGTACCTCTTCACACACTGAGAGCTGACATCGACTACGGCTTTGCAGAAGCTGACACCACTTACGGTAAGATCGGTGTAAAGGTTTGGATCAACCACGGCGAGATCCTGGATAAGGGTCTGAAGAGTGCTGCCGGCGAAGAAAAGAACGACAGACGTGACGGCAACAGGAAACGCGGTGAGAGAAGACCTAGAAGAGACGGCGACAGAAGACCGAGGAGAGACAACAGGAGAGACGACAGAGCAGAAATGCCTAAGGCAGTCAATCCTAGAGTGAGAAAGGCTCCGAAGGTTGACCCTGCTGAAGAAGCTGCCAAGAAGGCGGCGGAGGCACAGGCAGCCGAAGCAGCAGAAGCAAAAGTTGAAGAAGCACAGCAGGAAGCTACGCAGGAGCAGGCTCCGGCAGAAGCAAAAGCTGAAGAATAGACATTGGTGAAAGGAGGACACGCGTCATGTTAATGCCAAAGCGCGTTAAACGCAGAAGAGTCCACAGAGGCAGAATGAAGGGTAAGGCCACCAAAGGCAATACCATCACCTACGGTGAATACGGCCTGATGGCCACGGAATGTGGATGGATAACTTCAAACCAGATCGAGGCCGCCAGAATCGCGATGACCAGATCTGTCAAGAGAGGTGGTAAGGTTTTCATCAAAATCTTCCCTCATAAGTCGGTAACGAAGAAACCTGCAGAAGTACGTATGGGTTCCGGTAAAGGTGCTCCTGAATACTGGGTAGCAGTTGTAAAGCCGGGCAGAGTAATGTTCGAGATCGAAGGCGTTACAGAAGAGCAGGCAAGAGAAGCCATGAGACTGGCAGCACACAAACTGCCGATCAAATCAAAATTTGCCATCAAAGGCCAGGAATCAGCAAAGGGTGGTGAAGCATAATGGAATTGAAGAAAATGAGAGAAATGACAGAAACGGAACTGAATGCAGAATTGGTAAAGATGAAGAAAGACCTGTTCAACCTCAGATTCCAGCACGTTACGGGTCAGCTTGAGAACCCGATCAAAATGCGTGATACCAAGCGAGATATCGCCAGAGTAAAAACCATTATCAGAGAAAAAGAACTTTCAAAGGTTCAAGGCTAACGGAAAGGAGGATGTATTATGGCAGTTGAAAGAAACAGAAGAAAGACAAGAGTCGGCATGGTAATCAGCGATAAGATGGATAAGACAATTGTCGTTGCGGTTGAAGACTTCGTAAGACATTCCCTTTACGGAAAGGCTGTAAAGAGAACCAAGAAGGTCAAGGCTCACGACGAGAACAACGAATGCAATATCGGTGATAAAGTCAGAATTATGGAAACAAGACCTCTGTCAAGGGACAAGAGATGGAGACTTGTGAACATCGTTGAGAAAGTTAAGTAAAGGAGGCACCCGGCAATGATTCAGACTGAAACAAGATTAAAGGTAGCTGACAACTCCGGTGCTAAAGAGCTTTTATGCATACGTATACTGGGCGGAACAAGCCGTCAGTATGCCAATATCGGTGACATCATCGTTTGTGCCGTAAAAGACGCAACCCCGGGCGGAGTTGTAAAGAAGAGCGAAGTAGTCAGAGCCGTTGTAGTAAGAACCAAGCATGGTGCCAGAAGACCGGACGGCAGCTATGTGAAGTTCGACCAGAACGCAGCGGTAATTATAAAAGAAGATTTACAACCGGTTGGAACCCGTATCTTCGGACCTGTAGCAAGAGAGCTGAGAGATAAGGGCTTCATGAAGATAGTGTCCTTGGCACCGGAAGTATTATAGGAGGTGTACGAGATGCGAATTAAGAAAGATGACACAGTGATCGTACTGGCCGGTAAGGACAAGGGAAAGACCGGCAAAGTACTGAAGGCCATGCCAAAGCAGGGCAAGGTAATCGTAGAAGGCGTTAACATCCAGACCAAGCACCAGAAGCAGACCCAGAAGGAAGCTGCTGAGATCAAGCATCAGGAAGGTCCTATGGATATTTCCAACGTGATGTACTACGACACGAAAGCAAAACAGCCGAGCAGAATCGGCTACAAAGTAGAAGACGGCAAGAAGGTCCGCGTAGCGAAGAAGACCGGCGCCGTAATAGACTAGGAAAGGAGGAGACGGTTTTGACAGCAAGATTAAAAGAATCTTATAAGAATGAAGTATTTCCTGCGTTAATGGATCAGTTCAAATACGAGAACGTGATGCAGGTTCCGAAGCTGGAGAAGGTCACCATCAACATGGGACTGGGCGAAGCCAAGGAAAATGCCAAGATCATGGAAGGTGCCGTTGAAGAGATCAGCCTGATCACAGGTCAGAGACCGGTCGTTACCAAGGCAAAGAAATCCATCGCGAACTTTAAGGTAAGACAGGGCATGCCTGTCGGCGCTAAAGTTACTTTGAGAGGCGAAAACATGTACGAATTCGTCGATAAGCTTTTCAATATCGCTCTTCCGAGAGTGAGAGACTTCAAAGGCGTGAGCAAAAACTCCTTTGACGGCAGAGGAAATTATTCCATGGGCGTCAAGGAACAGCTGATCTTCCCTGAAATCAACTATGATAAGGTTGAGACCATCAAGGGAATGAACATCGTATTCACGACGACGGCTAAGACAGACGAAGAAGCAGCAGCGCTGCTCGAAGGTCTGGGCATGCCGTTCGCAAAATAACTTAGGAGGGAAACATGGCTAAAACATCTCTTAAAGTAAAACAGCAGAGAAAACCGAAGTTTTCGACGCGCGCATATACAAGATGCAGAATCTGCGGAAGACCGCACTCCGTACTGAAGAAGTATGGAATCTGCCGTATATGTTTTAGAGAGCTTGCTTATAAGGGCGAGATACCGGGCGTTAAAAAAGCAAGCTGGTAAACACGTTAACACTACTATTTGCCAAGTTGTGGCTTAGCTGCAATACTAGCAAAGGAGGAAAAACAATGACAATGACAGATCCAATTGCGGATATGCTGACCAGAATCAGGAATGCCAACACGGCAGGACATCCGACAGTTGATATCCCGGCCTCAAAGATGAAGAAATCCATTGCAGGAATCCTCAAAGAGGAAGGGTATATCGAAGATTTCAAAGTAACAGAAGACAACAAGCAGGGCATCATCACAGTAACTATGAAGTACGGCCCTGACAAAGAACGCGTAATCAGCGGAATCAGAAAAATCTCAAAGCCAGGCCTTAAGTCCTATGCGAAGGCCAACGAAATCCCAAGAGTTTTAGGCGGACTGGGAATCGCAATCATCTCCACATCCAAGGGAGTCATCAGCGACAAGGAAGCCAGAAAGCTGGGAGTAGGCGGCGAAGTAATTTGTTATGTATGGTAGGAGGAAAATAACATGTCAAGAATAGGTTTAAATCCAATCACTCTTCCTGCCGGCGTAGAGGTCAAAGTAGGAGACGGCAATGTCGTTTTCGTAAAGGGACCTAAAGGCGAATTGCAGGAAAAGATCAGTGATTTATTAAAGATCGAAATCAAAGACGGCGTACTGACCGTAGCAAGAGACGGAGACGAAGCTGTCAAGAGATCACAACACGGACTGGCAAGAACGCTCATCAACAACATGGTTGTAGGCGTTACGGAAGGATACCAGAAGAAGCTGGAACTAATCGGCGTAGGATACAAGGCAGAGAAAAAAGGCAAGAAGCTGGTGCTCAACCTGGGATATTCCCACCCGGTAGAGTTGGAAGATCCTGAAGGCATCGAGACAGAGACACCTGACGCCAACACTGTGATCGTAAAGGGAATCGATAAAGCAAAGGTAGGCAACTATGCTGCAGACATCAGAGCCTGGAGGAAACCGGAACCTTACAAGGGCAAAGGTATCAGATATGAAGGCGAATATGTACGCAGAAAAGAAGGTAAAACCGGAGTTGCGGCATCATCATAAAGAAAGGAGTAAAATAAAATGGCTAAAGAAAGCAGAAATGACAGACGTGTTGCAAGACACCAAAGAATCAGAAAAAATCTTTATGGTACTC
Organism: Bacillota bacterium; assembly: GCA_030526925.1. Lineage (GTDB taxonomy): Bacteria > Bacillota > Clostridia > Peptostreptococcales > Anaerovoracaceae > Lentihominibacter. Next base: position 27,458 of record JAUNBU010000006.1, read on the forward strand.
CTGAGAAGCCTAGACTCTGCGTTTTCAGAAGTAACAAGAACATCTCGGTTCAGATTATCGACGACGTGAATGGAGTTACGCTTGCTTCAGCATCGACCGTTGACAAGGAATTAAAGTCAGGGATCGAATATGGCGGAAACAAGGACGCTGCCAAGGCAGTGGGAGAAGCTATTGCAAAGAGAGCACTGGCAAAGGGCATCGAAGAGGTTACCTTTGACAGAGGCGGATTCCTTTATCACGGAAGAGTTAAGGAACTTGCCGACGGCGCTCGTGAAGCAGGGTTGAAATTCTAACAGGAGGTAAGTTGAATGCGAAAGCGAAATACCATAGATGCGTCCAAGCTGGACTTGAATGAAACCATCGTCAATATCAGACGTGTTGCCAAGACCGTTAAGGGCGGCAGAAACATGAGATTCAGCGTGACGGTAGTCGTAGGCGACGGCGAAGGCCATGTAGGCGTAGGTCTGGGCAAAGCTCAGGAAATCCCTGAAGCCGTAAGAAAGGCTACTGAAGATGCAAAGAAAAATTTGATATTCGTTCCCACACTGGGAACTACCATTCCTCACAGAAACTTGGGAATCTTCGGCGCAGGCAGAGTACTGCTGATGCCGGCTGCTCCGGGTACCGGAGTAATCGCAGGCTCATCGGTTCGTACCGTTCTGGAAGCTGCAGGTCTTAAGGACATCAGAGCCAAGTCCATCGGTTCCAACAATACCGGTAACATGGCGTATGCAACTTTGGAAGGGCTCAAGGGACTTATGACCGTAGAAGAAGTTGCCAGAAAAAGAGGAAAGACTAAGGAAGAAATCTTAGGATAAGGAGGAAGAAACAATGGCAAAAATGATTAAAGTCACATTGACGAAAAGTGTTATTGGCGCTTCCCCAAAGCAGAGAAAAGTTGTAGAAGCGTTAGGACTTAAGAAGATGCACCAGTCAGTTGAACTGATTGACTCTCCCGTAACGAGAGGGGCAGTAAACAAGGTATCGCATCTTTTGACTGTAGAAGAACTATAGGATAGGAGGTGCAAGACGAGATGAAACTGCATGAATTAAAAGCGGTTCCGGGCGCAACGAGAGCACCCAAGAGAAAAGGCCGCGGTACGGCTACCGGACAGGGTAAGACTGCCGGAAGAGGTATGAATGGACAGAATTCCAGAAGCGGCGGCGGAGTGAGACTCGGATTCGAAGGCGGCCAGATGCCCCTTTACAGACGAATCCCTAAGAGAGGATTCACCAATATCTGGGGCACGGAATACACATGCTTGAACGTAGAAGACTTAAACAGATTTGACGCCGGTACTGTAGTAACACCTGAACTTCTCAAAGAAAAGGGGATGGCGAAACAGGTAAAAGACGGTATAAAGATTCTTGGTAACGGAACGCTGGAGAAGAACCTGACGGTTCAGGCGCACAAGTTCAGCAAGACAGCAATTGAAAAAATAGAATCTGCCGGAGGAAAGGCAGAGGTGATCTAATGGAGATGCTCAGAACAGTCGCAAAGGCGTGGAAGATTCCTGACATCAGGAAAAAAATCATCTTTACCCTTGCTATGCTTTTGATTTTCCGAATCGGATCTCAGATCCCGGTTCCCGGCATGGACAGGGAGATACTTTCACAGACTTTCGATAGTGAAACAGGACTTTTTGCTCTGTTTAACCTGTTCTCGGGAGGCGCATTCAGTAACTTTACCATATTTGCGCTGAGTATCACACCATACATTACGGCATCCATCATCCTGCAGCTCTTGACCATCGCTGTTCCTTCATTGGAGAGACTGGCAAGAGAAGGCACGGAAGGAAGAAAGAAGATCGCCAGCTACACCCGTTATCTGACGGTAGTTCTGGCAATCATACAGGCCATCGGCGTTTCCATCGGACTGTTCCGACAGGCGCTGATCAGCACAGACATCTTCTCGGTGACCGTAATCGTCCTGGTTCTCACAGCAGGAACAGCTTTCCTGATGTGGTTGGGTGAACAGATCAATGAATACGGAATTGGAAACGGTATATCCTTAATAATTTTCGCAGGAATAATCGCCAGACTCCCTTCTGCAATCCAGGAGGTTTGGGTAAAGATCGAAGACGGCTCCATGAGCATCGTAACACTGCTGATCTTCTTGGTGTTCTGCGTGGTTGTAATCGTAGGTATCATCGAAGTACAGCAGGGTCAGCGAAGGATCCCGGTACAGTATGCCAAGAGAGTAGTCGGCAGAAAGATGTACGGAGGTCAGGCGACCCACATTCCGTTAAAGGTAAATCAGGCGGGCGTTATTCCGGTAATCTTCGCCATGTCCTTCCTGCAGTTCCCACTGACCGTAACCTACTTTATGGATACGGAGAGCGGAGCGGCAGCATGGATCGAGAAATGGCTTTCCCCGATGGGATCGCCGGGCGTATGGGTATATGCGGCGTTTAACGTAGTGCTGATCATATTCTTTACCTATTTCTATACATCGGTGACCTTTAACCCTCTGGAGGTGGCTCAGAACATGAAAGCCAACGGAGGATTCATCCCGGGAATCAGACCGGGTAAGGCGACCGTTGAATACTTAAATAAGGTAATGACAAGAATCACATTTGTAGGCGCTATATTCCTGGCAGCGGTAGCGATCTTGCCTACCATCGTCAGTGAACTTGGAGGACTGAACTTCCACTTCGGAGGTACATCCCTGCTCATTGCGGTAGGTGTAGCCCTTGACACGATGAAACAGCTGGAAAACCAGATGGTAATGAGAAATTACCAAGGTTTCCTTAAGTAGAGGAGGTAGAGTATGAATTTAATATTATTAGGCCCTCCGGGAGCAGGCAAAGGCACCCAGGCTGCTAAGATAATCGAGAAATACAACATTCCTCATATCTCAACAGGCGATATCTTCCGGGAGAACATCAAAAAAGGAACAGAGCTTGGTAAGAAAGCTCAGGAATACATGAATAAGGGAGAGCTGGTTCCCGACGAACTGGTGGTGGAGATCGCCACCGACAGACTGAAGGCTGACGACTGTAAGGTTGGATTCCTTCTGGACGGATTCCCGAGAACTGTTTTCCAGGCTGAGAAGCTGGATGAATTTCTTTCCGCACAGGGCAAGAAGATAGACCACGTTCTCGACATCGATGTGAACAAAGAGGAACTGATGGTCAGGCTCACAGGAAGAAGAGTCTGCAAGACATGCGGAGCTTCCTTCCACGTTGTGAACATCCCGCCTAAGGTAGAGGGTATCTGCGATGTGTGCGGTGCAGCTCTCGTTCAGAGAGACGACGACAACGAAGAGACAGCAGCCAACAGGATCGAGGTTTACAATAAAGAGACAAAGCCGTTGATCGACTACTATGAAAAAGCCGGAAACCTGTCCCATATCGACGGGACCATCGGACTTGATAACGTATTCAACACGATCGTAGACATCATAGGTGAGTAGGAATGATCATTATTAAATCCGATCAGGAAATCGATTTGATGCGGACCTCGGGCAAGGTGACAGCCTTCATTCTGAGTCAGCTGGAGAACCTGATCAAGCCAGGAATCTCTACGGCAGACATAGACAAATTCGTTGAGGACACCATCAGAAGCAATGGGATGATCCCTACCTTCAAAGGCTACGGCGGATTCCCCGCCAGCGCATGCGTATCCATCAACGAAGAAGTGGTTCACGGGATCCCCAACAAGAAGCGGTTTCTCAAGGAAGGCGACATCGTCAGCGTAGACGTGGGTTCCACCTACAAGGGCTACGTCAGCGACGCCGCCAGGACCTATCCGGTAGGCAAGGTCAGCGAGACGGCGCAGAAGCTGATGGATGTGACGCGGGAAAGCTTTTTCGCAGGCCTGGAATTCTGCAAGGTAGGATACAGGCTATCGGACATTTCCCACGCCATTCAGG
>JAUNBU010000146.1 GCA_030526925.1 Bacillota bacterium
ACAGGATCAACATGGTCACGGTACGGGAAATCATCGACTCTGCCGCTTTCCGAAATGCGGAATCCAAGATCAGCTTTGCCGTAGGTAAGGACATAGGAGGCAATGCCATCGTGGCAGACCTGAAGTCCATGCCTCATATGCTGATAGCCGGTTCCACAGGATCCGGAAAGAGCGTCTGCATCAACAGCATTATTACGAGTATTCTCTACAAGGCAAGGCCTGACGAGGTGAAACTGGTGCTTATAGATCCTAAGGTGGTAGAACTGGCAAACTATAACGGTATCCCTCATCTGCTGATCCCTGTAGTGACGGAGCCGTCAAAGGCTGCCGCTGCCCTCAACTGGGCGGTTGCCGAGATGGATGAGCGATACAGGAAATTTGCAGAGGAAGGCGTAAGAGAACTGGCAAGCTACAATAAGGCGATGACCAAGAAGGAAGAGGAAGAAAAAACCATGCCTCAGATCGTCATCATCATCGATGATGGCTGCGCCTTCTCAGGTTGAGGAATCCATATGCAGGCTGGCGCAGAAGGCGAGAGCCGCCGGGATGCACTTGATCGTGGCTACCCAGCGTCCTTCCGTGGATGTAATTACAGGAGTAATAAAGGCAAATATTCCGTCCAGGGTCGCTTTCGCCGTTTCTTCTCAGTTCGACTCCAGAACTATTCTGGATATGTCGGGGGCGGAGAAGCTGGTGGGAAAAGGCGATATGCTCTTTAATCCACTGGGAAGCGGCAAACCGCTGCGCGTACAGGGATCGTTTATATCCGACTCGGAGGTCCACGACGTGATCGAGTTCGTTAAGAGTCAGGTGGAAGAGATCGAGTACGCAGAAAACGTGATGGACACCATCGAGCGAGCCAACGGAGCGGCATCCGGTAAAAACGATAGGGACGATGAAGATGAGTTTCTTGCCGACGCCATAGAGCTGGTAGTTCAGGCTCAGCAGGCGTCCGTTTCCATGCTGCAGCGAAGATTCCGGATCGGATACAACAGAGCCGCCCGCATCATCGATATGATGGAGGACAGACAGATCATAGGACCATCTGACGGAAGCAGACCGAGACAGGTGCTGCTGACCGAGGAGGATTTGATGAACCTGAAAGACAGTACAGAGGATATGGAAGAAGAATGAAATTATTTATAGAGACACTTGGATGCCCGAAGAACTTCAACGATTCGGAAGGCATAGCCGGAATATGGGAAAAGGCAGGTATGAGTCTGACCGATGATTTGTCGGAGGCCGATGTGATTCTTGTCAATACATGCGGCTTTATCAATGACGCCAAAAAGGAATCCATCGACAGGATATTCGATATGGCACGATTTATTGAGGAAGAGCAGGAAAAGGAGTCGGCAGAGAGCGGTAGGTCAGCAAAGAGCAACCGGCAAAAAAAGCTTCTGGTGGTTTCGGGATGCCTTTCTCAGCGATATGGAAAGGATCTTTTTTCGGAAATGCCGGAGGTTGACATTTTCCTGGGGGTCAACGACTACGAACGGCTGCCGGAAATCGTTGGGAATTTTAAACGAGGTAAGCGGGAGCAGCACTTCAGCTGCCAGCCGGAAGCCTTCACTGAATTTTCCGCGAGAAAGACGGGAGAAAACCCTTATTCTGCGACGTTACGCATCGCCGAAGGCTGCAACAACTGTTGCGCCTACTGCGTCATCCCTCAGATCAGAGGTGGCTACAGAAGCAGACCGATGGAGAATATTCTGGAAGAAGCTGAAGATTTGGCAGCATCAGGCTGCAAGGAGCTGATACTGATAGCTCAAGACGTGACCGAATACGGCAGAGACCTGTACGGCAGGCTGACATTGCCGGAGCTTTTACAGAAGCTTTGCAGGGTTGAAGGGATCCGGTGGGTCCGGCTCATGTATTGCTATGAAGATAAGATCACCGATGAACTGATACAGGTGATGGCATCGGAAGAAAAGATATGTCATTATATCGACATTCCGCTGCAGCACTGCTCCGATGCGGTTTTAAAGGCAATGAACCGCCATTCCACGAAGGCGTCGATTCTGGATACAATCGGCAGGCTGCGGGAAGCGATGCCGGATATCCATATCAGAACTACGCTGATCACAGGATTTCCCGGGGAGAGTGAAGAAGACTTTTTAGAGCTTCTTGACTTCGTGGAAGATACGAGACTGGAGCGACTGGGGGTCTTCGCCTATTCCAGAGAGGAAGGAACCGTTGCCGGGGACAGACCTGACCAGATCGACGAAGATATCAAAACCATGCGAGCCGATGCTGTCATGAGGCGGCAGCTGGAGATTTCCCGAGAAATAAATGAGGCGAAAGTGGGAAATACTATGGATGTGCTGGTGGAGCAGGAAGAGGAACCGGGCGTTTATCAGGGCAGGACCGGGTATGACGCACCGGAGATCGATAATACGGTGATTTTCAAATCACATTTGGAATTACAACCGGGGGATATGGTAAAAGTGATAATAACGGATGCATTCGACTATGACTTAGCCGGAAGAATGGAGGAAACGATATGAACTTACCTAATAAACTGACCATCGGCAGAATTTTTGCGATCCCTGTATTCATAGTGGTATTCCTGATGGGATATCGGTATGCAGCAGCCATCATCTTTATTTTGGCAGCATTTACAGATATGCTGGATGGAAAGATCGCCAGAAAGTATAATCTGGTGACTAATTTCGGAAAGCTGATGGATCCGCTGGCGGATAAGCTGCTGGTCATGGCGGCTCTTATTTGTCTGGCTCAGGTGGGAGATGTGCCCGGCTGGATGGTCATCGTTATTTTAGGCAGGGAATTCATCATCACGGGTATGAGACAGGTGGCAGCGGCTCAAGGTATAGTCATCGCTGCCGGAATGACGGGAAAGATCAAGACAGTGACCCAGATGATAGCTATACCGCTGCTGATTTTAGCCAACTGGCCTTTTAGCCTGCTCAGTTTTTATCTGCCAATGGATGTGATATTCCTGTGGATCGCGCTGGTTATGACCATAGTGTCAGGCGTAGAATACATAGTGAAGAACAGACAGTTGTTTTCCATGTAGGCAGGCACGGCGCTACCTACAGGGGAACGGTTTCAAATCGACAAATGAAGTGAAGAAAAGAGGCATGAGGAGATGAAAGCGGCGATTTTAAGCGTAGGCACGGAGTTATTGTTCGGACAGATCACCAACACCAATACGGTTTACCTATCCCAGCAGCTGAATATGCTGGGATTTGATGTGATGTATCATTATACAGTTGGTGATAATCCGGAGAGGGTAGCAGATATGATGAACCTGGCATTCGAGGACTGCGATATGGTGCTGACGACAGGAGGACTGGGGCCGACACAGGACGACTTGACCAAGGAAGTTGCCTGCAAGGTGCTGGGGGATCAACTGGTTATGATGGACGATGTTTGGGAAGAAATCACCAGATACTTCCGGACGCTGGGCAGAGAATTGACGGAAAACAACAAGAAACAGGCAATCATGCCGTCAAGGGCTACGGTGTTTCATAATGACGCAGGAACGGCACCGGGATTTGCTCTGGAAAAGGACGGGAAATACATCGTATGCATGCCGGGACCGCCTCGGGAAATGACACGAATGTTTGAAAAGAGCGTGCTGCCGTTTTTGCAGAAGCTTTCAGAAGAAGTAATTTATTACAGACTGATCAGAACTTTCGGTCTGGGAGAGTCCAGCATGGAGACGGATCTGCTGGATCTGATAGATAATCAGACGGATCCCACTTTGGCAACATATGCCAAGGAGGGTGAATGTTCTCTGCGTATCGCATCCAAGCGAAAGACCAAGGAAGAGGCTAAACGGGCTGTAGATGAGATGCTGGAGCAGGTGAAGGAGCGGATCGGCAAGTACATCTACAGCTGCGATGATGAAGAACTGGTTCAGGTTGTCTGCAAGAAACTGATGGATCAGAATCTGACCATTTCCAGTGCGGAATCATGTACGGGAGGTCTGTTTGCGGCGGCGCTCACCGATGTTCCGGGGATCTCACAGTGTTTTCAACGTGGGCTGGTGACCTACAGCAACGAAGCCAAGATGGAAGAGCTGGGGGTCAGGAAAGAAACTCTGGACAAATACGGCGCTGTCAGCGAGGAAACGGCTCTGGAGATGGTGGAGGGTCTGAAAAAGGTCAGCGGCAGCGATGTGTGCATTTCCGTTACGGGAGTAGCAGGTCCTGACGGCGGAACGGAGGAAAAGCCGGTGGGACTGGTGTATATCGGCTTTCTCTACGGAGATAAAAAGCTTTGCAAAAAAGTACGCATGAGGAACATCAACAGGAAGTGGAACAGACATTATTCTCTGCTCAGTATGCTGGACGTGATCAACAAGAATCTGTGAAAAATTTTGCTTTACAAGCAACGGCAAATGTAGTATCATATTTAAATGTAAGCCGCACGAACAAGGCTATTTTGAAAGCGAACTTCCATTGCGGAAACCCGCTGCCTTGAACGGCGAGACTGGATAGAGGAGGTAATATTTAAGAATGTACGCAATTATTGAAACAGGCGGAAAACAGTACAGAGTAGAGAACGGCGATAAGATCACCGTGGAAAAGTTAAAGGCAGCTGAAGGCGAGAAGGTCGTATTCGACAAGGTCCTGGTAGTAGGTGACGGTGCCGATGCCAAGGTGGGAGCTCCTTATGTGGACGGTTCTACCGTTGAAGGTAAGGTTATCGAGACGGGCAAAGGAAAGAAAGTTGTTATTTTCAAGTACAAGGCCAAGAAGGACTACAGAAAGAAGCAGGGACACAGACAGCCGTATACGCTGGTAGAGATCACAGCCATCGATGGGGACAAGACGGTCACCAAGAAGGTGGAAGAAGCTCCGAAGAAGGCCAAGCCTGCTGCTAAGAAAGCAGAACCTGCCAAGAAGGAAGCGCCAGCGGCAAAGAAAGAGCCTGCCAAGAAGACGGAAGAAAAAGCAGCAGCAAAGAAAGCTGAACCGGCTGAGAAGAAGGAAGCCCCTAAGAAGGCTGAACCTGCCAAAAAGGCAGAGCCTGCCGAGAAGGAAGCTAAGGCTGAAGAAAAGAAGCCTGCCAAGAAGCCTTCCCTCAAGTCCATGAAGAAAGCTCAGCTGATCGAGTTCGCTAAGGAAAACAACATCGAGCTTGATGAAAAGGCAACCAATGCAGTAATGATCGAAACCATCGAAGCTGCGTTGAAATAAGAATTTGTAGTAAACAGGAAATTTAATTTTGAGATTGATATAGCGAGGAGGTGTCTGGTCGATGGCAAGTAAAAAAGGTGTAGGTAGCT
>JAUNBU010000147.1 GCA_030526925.1 Bacillota bacterium
GAGAGCATTCAGTCCTTCTGCGAAGAAAACGATATGACCTGCAAGTACTACAAGCCAAAGGAAGCGACTAAGGAGGCCTATCTGGCGTCCGTAGAGAAGGCGGTGAAGAATGAAGCCGGTATTATCGTCATGGCGGGGAGCAGCTTCGAGACTACGGTATACGATGCGCAGACGGTCTATCCAGATGTGAACTTCCTGCTGATCGACGGGGTGCCTCACGACGATGCCAATAACTACACTACGGCAGCCAATACGGTAGGCGTAATCTTTGCAGAAGAGGAAGCCGGATATCTGGCAGGTTATGCTGCCGTCAAGGAAGGATATAAGCGGCTTGGATTCATGGGCGGTCAGGAATTGCCGTCAGTCAAACGATACGGATACGGATACGTCCAGGGCGCTGCAGCCGCAGCTGCGGAGCTGGAAACCAAGATAGAAATGCGGTATGTGTATACGGGGACATTTGAGGCATCAAAGGATGTGAGAAAGCTGGCAGCGTCATGGTACACGGCAGAGAAGAACGGCACCGAGGTGATATTCGCCTGCGGAGGAGCCATGGGACAGTCGGTGATCAAAGCTGCAGAGAAAAACAGCGGCAAGGTCATCGGTGTGGATACGGATCAGAGTACCGATTCGGATGTGGTCATTACTACAGCCGAGAAAGGGATAGCAGCTGCGGTGGATTCGATCCTGGGGAACTATGCGAGAGGTAAGTTTACAGGCGGGCTGGCATTCAACTACGCTGCCAAGAACGACGGCATATCTCTGGAGATGGAAAATTCACGCTTCGGTAAATTTAAGGAAGATGAGTATAAAAAAGTGCTGCGTCAGCTGCGAAAGGGCAAGATCGAGCTGAAGAAGGATACGAGCGTCGGCTCAGTCGCAGAACTGACAGGAGACTGGGTGACCATCGTAGAATAGGGATGAGATGTATTTAGGAGGGGAGTATGAAATCGAACAAGACAAGGGAAAAAATTTTGGATGCTTCGCTGAAATTATTTAATGAAAAGAAATCGTCAAACGTGAGCACGGTGCAGATTTCTGCCCATATGAACATCAGCCCGGGAAACCTCTACTACTATTTCGCCAACAAGGAGGAAGTTGTCAGGTGTCTTTGGAACGAAAGGATGGCAGGGGAAATCGGAGAAATCTTCGCAGAAGTCGGTCAGCTGAGGACGGTTGACCAGCTGCTGGAGTTTCTGGACAGGTGCTTTATCCACTATACGAAGTACAGATTTTTTTATACGGAGCTGCCTACATTGTTTGTAAATGACAGGGAGCTGGTAGAAGTCTACAAGAAGGTGGCGGACCGGAATATCAAAGCATTCTCGGAGCTGTTTGAGCACTGGATTAAAACAGGGGATATGCGGCAGATGTCCGAAAGCGAGCGCATGATGCTGGCAGATAATTGCTGGATCTTGTCACAGGTGACAGTAGCCAATTACGACTTTGCCAATACGGGGCAATTTGACTTTGAGTTTTTTAGTGGAGTGGCTTCCATGCACATTCTGGCGCTGATGAATCCGTATTTTTCGGAGGAGATGCGCAGCAAGGTGGCTGATGAGCTGACAGCCAGAGGATTGTCGGAGAAGGATTACGGAGAATTGAAGAAGAAATTTTCATAAGAGAGGATACATCGAGATATGGCAAGAGAAGAAGTGAGCAAGGGTAAGGAGCCGGTGAGCAAGGGGAAGCTGATCGTCTACGTCGTTTTGCGGGTGATCGTGATAGGGGTGATGATCGCACAGATATTCAACCACAACTGGCACAACGTCATGACCTGTGCTCTGACTCTTATACTGTTCATGCTGCCTGCCATGCTGTCGAGAAAGCTTTATATCAATCTTCCGACGGCGCTGGAGGTCATAATAGTCTTGTTTATATTCGCTGCGGAGATCCTGGGCGAGATCCGTGGCTTTTATGTGATGTTCCCGAGGTGGGACGATATGCTCCATACCACCAACGGATTTCTGGCGGCAGCCATAGGCTTTGCGCTGGTGGACATCTTAAACCGGCATGAAAATGTGAAGATGAGCTTGTCGCCTGCCTTTGTAGCGGGCGCAGCCTTTTGCTTTTCCATGACCATCGGGGTATTGTGGGAGTTCTTCGAGTGTGCCATGGATATGTTCTTCGGCAAGGATATGCAGAAGGATACATGGCTGACAGAGTTCAACTCGGTGGCGATCAATCCTGATGGGCTCAACGTGCCGGTCCATGTGGATGTGGATTCGGTCACTCTCAACGGTATGACCTGGGACAAGTATCTGGATGTAGGGCTGTATGACACCATGCACGATCTCTTCGTCAACTTCATAGGCGCAGTAGTGTTTTCCGTGCTGGGGCTGATCTATATCAAGAACCGAGGTAAGGGGCTTGCTGCCAAGTTCGTTCCTACGCTTATCAGGAGGGAGAAAAAAGGGGAGAAGAAGAATGAAACGGTATAAACTGTTCTGGTCCATCGTCAAGAGGAGCTCGTTTGACAAGGTGATCTACACCTTTATCATCAATCTGTTTATCGTGGCGCTGCTAATCATGCTGGTGGAGCCGGAGATCCATACATACGGGGAAGGGCTTTGGTACACATTCGTAGCGTGCAGCACCATCGGATTCGGAGACTTCGCTGCGGTGACGCTGATCGGGCGTATTTTGACGGTCTACATGGCGATCCACGAGATTCTGATGGTCGCCATCCTGCCGGGCGTGGTGGTAAGCTACTACATGGAGGTGATCCACCGGCGGGAACAGGAGAGCGTGACCATGTTCCTGGATAAGCTGGAGCGTCTGCCGGAGCTTTCCAGGGAGGAGCTGGAGGAAATCTCTAAGAAAGTAAAGAAAATCAAAGCGGTTTAAGAAGAAAGACATCTATAAGAAATGGTTAAAATCGGAAAGCGTGAAATTTCAAAGGACTTTTTTATATTCATTATCATCAGCATATTACTGGGCGTGGTTTCCGCTGTGGAAAGCACGTCTCTTGCCAATAGATTGTATGAGGATCTTGATTTTACGGTGATGCAGCGTTCCATGCTGGAGACGCCCAGGGAGCTTCCGGGGCTTCTGTCGGTGGTGATCATCGGTATGCTCAACGGTCTGGGGGACATTCGCATAGCGGCGGTAGCCAATATCATCGGGGGCGTCGGCCTCCTTTGTTTTGGTATGACGCCAAACGTGTTCTCGCTGGTATTGTTGTTTCTGGTGTTTTACAGCACGGGCCAGCACCTTTATATCCCTCTGTCCCACACCATAGGTATGTCCTTCGCCAAGGGCGGCAGCTTCGGGGAAAGGCTGGGGCAGGTGCAGAGCATCACCAGCATCTCGGTAATCGCCACCAGCGGGGTGCTGTTTGTTCTCTACAAGTTCTTCAACGCATCCTATGCGGTGGTCTTCACCATGGCGGGAGTCGCCATGATCGGGGCAGGGGCGCTGTTCTTCATGATCGGCAAAAACAGCAAGAAGATCGTCAGCGAGAAGCGGTTCGTATTCCGCAAAGAATTCAAGATGTACTACGTGCTGTCGGTGATCAATGGGGCGCGAAAGCAGATCACCATCACCTTCGTGCCTTGGCTTCTCATAGATATTTACGACAGGCCTGTTACATATATCACAGCCATGTTCTTCATCGTCTGCATTCTCAATGTGTTCTTTAAGCCCTGGTACGGCAGGCTCATCGACAGGAGAGGGGAAAGCTATGCATTGCAGTTTGAGGCAGTCATCATGTTCCTGGCCTGTATCGGCTTTGCCTTTGCCAAGGTGACGCTGCCCTTTTATGTGGCGTTGGCTGCGGCATCGGTGTGCTACATCGGAGATAAGCTGATGGAGCAGGCATCGGGCATGGCTCGTGCCACCCTGGCAAAGAAGATCTCCAACCAGGAAGCGGAGGTTGCCAGAACCCTTACCATGGGTCAGAGCATGGACCATGCCGTTTCCATGTGCATCCCGCTGCTGGCGGGGGCTGCCTGGTACGCCGGCGGCGCCAACGGCTATATGTACGTCTTCATCGGCGCTCTGGTGATTTCCATGGTCAACTTCATCATCGCAAGAAAGCTCAAAGTCCACCAGCCGGAGAAGGCGTAAAGGCGCTGGAGCGAAAAAATAATTATTATAGGGCGATGGGTTAAATTTGTCACATCCTTTCTGGTATCTTTATATCGATGGAAAGGATGTGATTTTATGTTTTACTATAAAATAAAGTTGGTGACGGGACAGGAAGATCCGAAAAAGGCAAAGATCCACTGGGCAGAGAACAAGACTACAATGTACAGGATCAGAGCGGAGCAAACACGCCTGTTTAACAAATGGGAGCATAGGTGTTATATATTCATTTCCAACATTGCCGAAAATGATGCAGGCATTGAGTTAGACGCAGGAATGATTTTGGCTTCAAGAGAGGCTCATGGAAAATTCCTCAATAAATTCATCAGCAGTTTTGAAGAAAAGATTGAGATCAAAGAAATTGAAGAAATCCCTTTTGAAATCATGAATACGTTGTGTGAGGAAAGTAAGAGTAATCGATTTATATCATCAGATACGCAGATCAGAGAGGCTTTCTGCATAGAACCTTTGGATGGTTGGACCAACACGGAGTACAGAGAAGAGATGATATACGATCAAAATGATCAAAAAATCGCAGAGAAAAAGAAAGAGCTTACTCCGTATATGAATGTTTTAAAAGAGGAACTGGAACGGATCGATCAAGGATGCACCAGAAAAGTTTCCTTTGGACATCCTGTGCATTATATGATCCAGGCTGATTCCGACGTTGTTAAGAAAAACATAGCAGAGATTTTGCTGTATTATTTACACAAAAACGATAGGATCGGAAGCAAGAAGTTCGGAATACTGGAGTTTGATTTAAGCAATTCCCAAAATTTCAGCGGAGAATTTTTAAAAGCCGCTTTCGACTCTTCTAGATACAGTGCATTGATCATAAACTGCATTTTCGAGGCGGAAGAAGAATATAACAGCTGTTTTGTAAATGAAAATATTGAAACAATAAAACAACTGTGTAAAAAAATCACGGAAGAACAGAATCATACGCTGATCTTTATCTGCTTACCGGACAATTGCGATAAGATCAAGAAGGAATTCATATTGCATTTACAAGGGCTGGCATTGATTCAAATCAGAGAAGATATTTTGATGGATGACAAGGCAGTAGAATATTTAAGTGATTTATCAAAAGAATATGAATTGAATCTGAGTTCAGAAACGGTAAAACAAATCGTAAATCAGGGAGAGGGACATACCATATCTGATTTG
>JAUNBU010000148.1 GCA_030526925.1 Bacillota bacterium
TTCTTCTTCGTTCTCCGGTTCATCCAGTACGATGTTATGAGGGCGCTTTTTCTTGGTGTCCGGCTCCACGCAAACAAATGTGATGAACCCTTCCACGTTTTGCCCGACTTCGATTTCGCACATAGCCTTAACGTGCACCATAAGACTTGTATTGCCCGTCTTGACGATCCTGCCATATATAGTCAGTATATCGCCCTTCTGGACCGGCTTTTTGAAAGTGAATCCATGAACGTTGACGCACAAAATATCCTGTGGTCTGCCGTGTACGGCAGCCGCCGTTATAAAGCCGGCTTCCACCAACCATTCTGCAGTCCTGCCTGCAAACAATGTCCCATGATGATTGAGATCCTCAGATTTAACAAGATGGGAAATTTTAAATTCTTTCATGCCCTGTCTCCTTTACTGTCGTTGATTTATTTTTACAAGAATTTTACGCTATATATCACGTAAAAACAAGTGCAGAAAGAAAGTATACATCATACATTTGCATCAAGCATGACTCACATTTTTATCGAGAGCTTTGCAAATCGCAAATCATCAGATATTCCGTCTCGTCGGCGCCGTCACCGACGATTTTAAATCCCACCTTTTGGTACATGCGTACCGCGTAATTTTCCTTGTTGACCCCCAGGGAAGCCCTGCGGTAGCCCTTTTCCATGAGAAGCTTCAGCATTTGTTCCATCAGGGCTGTTCCGATGCCCTGCCCGCGATATTCCTTGTAAAGTGCTATGGAAAAGGAAGGCGTTTCGTCGTCCAGATGTCCGTACTCGTCTACGATCCTCACCCAGACTGCGCCAACGATTTTCTTTTCACCTGATACGCTGCCTTTGACCTCTGCCACCAGGCAATAGTCGTCGGTCAGGGTTCCGAAATCTTTGATTGCCGCATACATCTGCGGGTTGGTATAGATGATATCCCTTGGGATCTCATCCGTGTACCAGTCGGGAATGAAGATGGCTTCATACAGAAAATCCTCCAGCAGAGGGATTTCGTCATTTTGTATTTCTCGTATTATATAATTCATGGGGCTTCCTGTTATTCTTTTTTAGCGCATTCTGTATTCAGCATTATCAAATCTATCTGAAATATCCTATTTTTCTGGGGCGTCTTTCGCTGTCATAAATATAAATTCGTGCCTTTCTTCCAAAAGCAGTATACCCCACTATCGGAACAATAGCAACGCCTTCGGAATGATATTTACTGCTTATCGGAACAATATGAAAGCCTGCAGAAATTTGTCAACCGTCTCTTGTTGGCGCTGTTACCGCATCGTGTTTGCTTCAATGATTTCACTTAAACTGACTTCCGGATGCCTCCAACGCTTTTCAGATTTTTCTTTGACTTTATGGATGGCGATTTCCGGACAATTGTGCAAACAGGCATAACATCCAAGACAGGATGTGCCAAACTGAGGCTTCCCACCATCAATATTAATATTTCCAACAGGGCACACCTTGCTACATATGCCGCACGAAACACAGTTTTCATTGACTGTAAAAGACTGTGCCATCAATCCCTTATCTTGATTTTTGACAAGACTTCGGCACACAAAAGTAATTGCTTTCCCTGAAAGGCCAGGTTCTTTCGTATAATTTTTCCGGCTCACAATGTCCGCAAGAATGGCGTCGATACTATCTTCAATTTTCTTTGATGGTATCTTTTCAATTTCTTTGTTGATGTCAAAATTGTCGATAAAATTATCAACCATCAGAATACTGTTCAGATATTGAAATTCATATCCGGCAGCCTGTGCGAGTTTTCCAAATTCAAGCATTTCCGCACCGTCACCGCCATTACCCATAGCATTACCGTATGTAGCGATGGCAAAAAGATAGTTTGCTGTCAGCTTTGCTTTCCTCAAAAAATCACGGACGATCTTCGGCGGATAGCAACAATAGGTTGGAAATACAAACCCTATAACATCATCTGCATATTCATATTGGTTTGCCTTTATCGCTTGGGGAATCGAAATCAACTCTCCACCGATTCTCTTTGCAACCGCAAGGCTGTTGCCTGTAGCAGAAAAATATAGAATTGTCATATTAAATCTCCTGTCGTAAATACTGTTTACAAGCATCAAAGCAATAATCCCAAATCCTTTGTTGCCCTTCTTCTGAAATCCATTTATACTTAATGTCTTTCCTTTTGCAATTACCATAGAACTCTCCTGTAACACCTTCCACTTCGGGAGATGTAGCAAGATATATGCTGGTAGCAGCCGCTTTTTCAATCGACCACATCATCGGTTTCCACAGAAAATAAATGATCCTCCCAAACCCTTTGCTTGCCGATACTCTTCCTAAATTCGTATTAGCAGAACCGGGTTCAACCGTATTTACAGTAACATTTGTTATGCCCGCCTTGTTCAACTCAACCGCAAACTGACGCATAACCCAGTATACATAGAGCTTTGAAAGTCCATAAGACCTTGTCAATGAATAATGGTGCTCCAATTCAATATCCGCCCAAATTGGTTGTCCGCCCTGTCTGTAAGATTCTGAAGAAACGGTAACGACTCTGCTGGAATCGCTTTTAACCAAAAGCTCCATAAGCAACTTGGTCAAAAGGAAGGGCGCAAGTGTATTGATTGCAAAAGTTTTTTCATGTCCCTCTGCCGTCACCTCTCTTTTGTTTCCAAATTGTCCGCCTGCATTATTGATAAGGACATCAAGCCTATCATATTTGCTTTTGATTTCGTCTGCAAGCCTTTTGACCTCTGATATCAGAGAGAGGTCGGTCGTATACATAGCAACCTTGCCGCCAATGTTTTCGATTTCTTCGTAGACGGCTTTCGTCTTTTCGGGATTTCTACCGTGAATAATGATGCTGTGTCCCTGTTTTGCAAGAGAGATGGCAGTTTCTCTGCCTATACCGCTTGATGCTCCGGTTATCAATATAGTTTTCCTGTCCATTATTCTCCTCCTAAAAATTCTGTCCTGTACAGCGCCGATTTCAAAAGCCGCAGATAACGAAAAATTTCATTGTACACCTGTTCCTGTGGCATTGTCGCAGAAAGCTGCGCTATACAGCCACTGGTCAGCCAATTGAACATATTTTGCACAGTATCCGCATCGAACCCGTCTTTAAATCGACTCCAATCCACCTTTGCATAAAGTAAGTCAACATTCAGTTGGCAGACCGCATCGGCCACCTCTGGCAGAGCCTCGACCTCTGCGTAATCAGTTCGCTGTGTCTGCAAAACAAGGAAATCAAACAGATTCGGATATTCATGACTGACCTCTGCAAGACTGCGAATGTATTTTTCGGCGCATTCAAAGTAATCGTCTGTTCCTTCCTCTGCACGATTTGCTGTTTCCTTTCCGGCAAAATCATACAAAAACAAGTACATATTTTTTTTCGTTCCAAAATATTGGAATAAGGATGCCTTTGAAATGCCAGCAGCCTCAGCAATATCCGCAACTGAGGTTTTTTTATAGCCGTTTTCTCCGAAACAACGAAATCCGGCGTTAATTACCGTCTTCTGTTTTTCAGGTGAAATCTTGTGGAAATTTGTCAAGTCAATATTCATAAAGCAACACCTTTCAATAACCGTTTTGGTTATTATAGCATTGATAACCGAATCGGTCAATAGCAAACTTTTACTTTGTTGTCAACCGGACTGATAAGCATACCACGCACCAGTTGGATCGACAGGACAGAAAAAATGTCAAGCTAAGAAAACCGTATTGGGAAATCAGTCAATCCTGGATGGTATTGTCTTTTACAATTTGACCTGACGGGAGCCCTCAGACTGAACTATTCGGAATTTCCGAATAGTTGCCTCCTCTGTAAGCTCTACATACGAATGGTTATTTCATCTTTTTTCTTCTTTGTCATCTTGCTCCTCCGGTACTGATTTGTCATTTATGCTTCCTCTGATATTTCCCATACAAACACCCATCCTGTAAAACGTGTCCTTCGGCTGCTTTTAGCACAGCCGCTTTATCCGAATCTGTACTCACATTCAGCATAGCATCCAGAATATAAACAGTAAAACAATATCTGTGATTCCAATTTAACGGTGGCTTCGGTCCACGGTAGCAATGCTTGCCGTATGCAAGCCCCTGTTCCATACGAAAGGGCTGCTCGATCACCGCCCCTTTCGGCAGATGTTCCGGCAAGATACCCATCGGCGGGATGTTCCACGCCACCCAGTGATTATATCCCGGCTGGATAGGATGCCCCAAATCATCCATTGTGATTACCATAGAAACCGCCCCTGCAATGATGCCATCAATATGCAACTCTGGTGAGATATCTTCTCCAAACCCACTGTGGCGATTAGGAATCCACCCCTCCGGGTCAAAAGCCGGGCTAATTATTTTCAACTCAGTCATCTAAACACCTCCGCTTTCCTGTTTTTATAAAATATAATAAACGCTCTCCCTCTGGCTCTATGGTTTTAACCGATAAACTGCAACTGTTGTCTTTTCCCGGTCTGAGCCATCGTCGTTTAAATACTGCACGTCATATTCGATCTGCTCATGATTGAGGCATAGGTCCAGAAAACACAGGAATATGCCGATGTCGATCTGATTGTAAAAGGACACTTTGTCTGCCGGCATTATCCCTCTCTTCCCGGGCTTCTTATATCGAAACACGGTCAATTTATCTTTGCTACGTTCCACCAGCCAGGGCTGGGTATTGCAGGCGCTGGGTGCAAACCTTACGATTGGGCTGATACCGTCAATAAGCTGACCGGACCAGATGTCATCTATAGGCTTCCGTTTGCTTTTGAACATGTCTTTGCGGAATTTTTTCTCGTCTTCGACTTTGGAAATGGCCATCATGATGACAAACTCCATGCCCTCAAATGACGATTCATCTGTTTTGCCGATGCCGAACCACAACGTACCGATATTCCGGGAAACCAGATAGAGGTCCAGCTGCTCACCAAGATAGCCGATGTTCCTCAGATAATCGCTTTTCTTCTCGCTATACAATAATATGCAGTATTCCTGTCCACGCTTGCAGTTGGTTTCCTCAGCGGGCAGGATTCTGATTCCAGTCTTGATTCCGGGGTCCAGCGAAACGAAGGATTTATATTGCTCCTCAATGGTTTTCAATTCTTCTTCGGTGATCCTGCCATCGCCTGTATTACGAAACAGATGGAAAGACTTCCGCTTAAAAATCATGTTATACAGTAATTCTTTGTCCATGCTTATCCCTTTCATCAGCACTGCAAATCAGAAGTTTACACTTTTTTAATTGGATGTCTAATAACTCTTTTCAACTACA
>JAUNBU010000149.1 GCA_030526925.1 Bacillota bacterium
TGCGGACGGAAGCGGCAGGCGAAAGTGCAGAAGGGATGGAAAGTGGCGAGGGCGCACTGTATGACCCGGATGCTGCGGCGTCAAACGATGCCGTGATGCAGCAACAGACCGGGGCTGCTTCAGATGACCCGGATGCTGCGGCTGACCGGGCGGTGCGGATCGTGGACTATAAGACGGGGGCCGACTCCCTTGATCTCGACCAGCTGCGAAGCGGCTATAAGCTGCAGCTGATGATCTATATGGCGGCGGCCATGCAGCAGGATGGAAGCGCTGAGCCGGCGGGCGTTTTCTATTTTAAGATCAAGGACCTGGATACGGATGCGGATGTGAAAAACGTCAAAGAAGGCATGGAAGCGGCAGAAGAACGACTGGAAGAAGCATATAAGCTGGAGGGGATCGTTCTCAACGACGAACGGCTCATCGAAGCCATGGACGGAGAGTTTGAAGATGAATCCCAGGTGATCCCCGTGAAGCAGGATAAAAAGGGCGGCTACAAGGCGTCTGCCGGAGGCCACCTCCTTTCAAGAGAGGAATTTCGGGAGCTGTACGACCAGGTAAAGCAGCAGGTGAAGCGTATATGCGGTGAAATCAGCAGCGGTTCCATCGACATCAGCCCCGCCCGCGAAAAGCACAAGGACATGGACGGCGGTTTCAGAAACTCCTGCAAATTCTGCGACTACAGGAGCATCTGCATGTTCGATACAGCCTTTGCAGGCTGCCGCTTCCGGCGAGTATAAAAATTGTTAGCACTCTATGGCGGTGAGTGCCAAAAAACTATTGACTTCATCTCTGGCAGGGTTTAAAATGGTATCAGATAGGAAAAATTATCTTAGAAACCAAACCTGAACCAAAAAAGAACCTATGGAGGTGAACAATATGAATATAGAAAAATACACACAGAATGCGCAGGGCGCAGTCATAGATTGTCAGAACATCGCAATCGAGGAGGGACATCAGCAGATCGACGGAGAGCATCTGCATCTGGCTCTGCTGATGCAGAAGGACGGGCTGATCCCCAAGCTGCTCCAGTTTATGGACGTCAACACAGGAGAGATCATCGGTGCATTGCAGGCAGAGATCGACAAGCTGCCAAAGGTTTCCGGCAGCGCCGAGAACATGTATTCCACCAGGAGACTGCAGCAGGTTTTCCTCAATGCGGAGAAAAAGGCTGAGAAGCTGAAGGACGAATACGTCAGCGTAGAGCATCTCTACCTGGCGCTCCTTGACGAGCGCAACACGCCGTCGGCTGCCATATTCAAACGGTACAACATCACCAGAGATAAATTCCTGGAAGCCCTTAACCAAGTTCGGGGCAACCAGCGTGTCACCAGCCAGAATCCGGAGGAAAACTACGACGCTTTAAACAAATACGGTAGAGATTTAGTTGAAATGGCGCGGGAAGGCAAGCTGGATCCGGTCATCGGGCGTGATAGCGAAATCAGGCATACCATACAGATACTTTCCAGGAGGACGAAAAACAATCCGGTGCTCATCGGAGAGCCGGGTGTGGGTAAGACAGCCGTGGTAGAAGGACTGGCGCAGCGTATCTTAAACGGCGACGTGCCGGAAGGACTGAAGGACAAGACCATCTTTGCTTTGGATATGGGCGCCCTCATCGCAGGAGCCAAGTTCCGGGGTGAATTTGAAGAGCGGCTGAAGGCAGTATTAAACGAGATAGAAAAGTCCGAGGGCCGGATATTGCTCTTCATCGACGAGCTACACAACATCGTGGGAGCAGGCAAGACGGAAGGCGCCATGGACGCTGGAAACCTGCTGAAGCCTAAACTGGCAAGGGGCGAGCTCCACTGCATCGGTGCGACCACTTTGGACGAATACAGGAAATACATCGAAAAGGATGCGGCGCTGGAACGAAGATTCCAGAAGGTGCTGGTGGACCAGCCGACGGTGGAGGACACCATTTCCATTTTGCGTGGGCTGAAAGAACGCTTTGAGATCCATCATGGCGTGCGCATCACAGACGGAGCCCTTATCGCCTGCGCCACCCTTTCCGATAGATATATCAGCGACAGATTCCTGCCGGACAAGGCCATCGACCTGATGGACGAAGCCGCATCCAAGATAAGGACCGAGATCGACAGCATGCCGTCGGAGCTTGACGAGATTTCCAGGAAGATCATGCAGCTTGAAATCGAAAAGCAGGCTCTGGGCAAGGAGACGGACAGCGCTTCTAAGGGCAGGCTGGATGCTCTGGAAAAGGAACTCTCTCAGCTGAAGGACGAAAGTAACGCTATGCGCGCCCAGTGGGAAAGCGAGAAAAAGGGCATCGTCGAGGTCAAGGCGGTCAAGCAGCAGATAGAAGACATCAAGCACCAGATGGAAGAAGCCGAGCGTAATTACGATCTGGAGAAGCTGGCACAGCTGAAGTACGGCACTTTGCCTGATTTGGAGAAGAAGCTGGAGCTGGAAAAGGAAAAGGCGGCGGAAGCCGAGGAGGCACGCCTGCTGAAGGAAGAAGTCACCGAAGAAGAGATCGCAGAGGTCATTTCCGGCTGGACGGGCATCCCTGTAAGTAAGCTGGTGGAAAGCGAAAAAGAAAAGCTTTTGAAGCTGCCGGAGATTTTGCATAAGAGAGTCATCGGACAGGAAGACGGCGTGAAAGCCGTTGCCGAAGCGGTGCTGCGTGCCAGAGCCGGACTTAAAGACGAAAAACGACCTATAGGCTCCTTTATATTCCTGGGGCCGACAGGCGTAGGCAAGACGGAGCTGGCGAAAGCCCTTTCCGAAGCATTGTTTGATTCAGAGAAGAACATGGTGCGAATCGACATGTCCGAGTACATGGAAAAGCACTCGGTTTCCAGGTTGGTGGGAGCGCCTCCGGGATACGTGGGCTACGACGAGGGCGGTCAGCTGACGGAAGCCGTCAGAAGAAAGCCGTACAGCGTGATCCTCTTTGACGAGATCGAGAAAGCCCATCCGGATGTATTCAACATTTTGCTGCAGCTGCTTGATGATGGTAGGCTTACCGACAACCAGGGGCGGACGGTGGACTTCAAGAATACCATCGTCATCATGACCTCAAACATCGGCAGCAACTACCTGATCGATGCTTTGGAAAAGGAGGGTCAGGTGAGCGATGCGGTCAAGCAGCAGGTTGAGGATGAGACCAAGAAGTATTTCAGACCGGAGTTTCTCAACCGTGTGGATGAGATCGTCGTGTTCTCGCCGCTGATAGAGGAGCAGATCGTAAGGATCATAGAGCTTGCCATGAAGGATATCGAAAGCCGTCTGCAGGAGAGAAATATCAAGCTGACCATGACGGACGCAGCCAAGAAATTCATTGCGTCGGAAAGCTACGAGCCTGCCTACGGCGCAAGGCCTGTGAAGCGGTTCCTGCAGCGTAACGTGGAAACAGCGCTGGCAGGAGAGCTGATCAAAGGCGCCATCAAGGACGGCGACACAGTGACCATCGACAGCGACGGCGAACAGCTGAGCTTTGACGTATAGCCAGGCAGCGCCCGATCCATGCCAGAGCTCGGTCCATGCCAGGCTCGGTCCACGACGGCGCCGGTCTACGGCGGGTTGATGATAAATTATAGTAATAAAAGAGAGGCGCTTGCCGGTGTCCGTGAGAAACCGGGGCGTCTCTTTTGTTGTCCTATAGTCTAGCTGAGCTTGGTGTTGTCCAGCCCTTTGTTTTTGATGCGTTTGAGATAGAAGTTGATGAGCAGGGTGTAGATGTAGTCGTAGACCATCATCATGATGACCCCTGCGACGATCAGCAGGATCACCGGATAGTCCGGCAGATGGATGCTGCCAAGAAGCAGCTCCTTGAAGCCGAGAAGCCCGATGCAGAGGACGATGGCAAAGAATATTACCTTTGCAGCGATCTGCGGGATGCCTTTGCCCAGCTTTTCTATGTAAAATTTCAAAATTCCGTAATAGCCAAAGAAAAATGCATAGGGGATCATGGCCAGCTTGTTGGGGATCAGGATCAGTCCCAGGATCACGGCGGCTGCGTAGAGCATGATGCCGCCCTTTACACCTGATTCGATGATCATGACAGCTGTAAAAAGAGAACTGATGGCAAACAGGGTCAGCTCGATGCCGGGCACCATGGAACCGGCAAAGAGAAATACGATGGTCAGGGCGAGACAGATGCCGCCCAATGCGATTTTCGATGTTTTGGTTTCTTTCAATTTAAACCCCTTCGTTAGATACAGTCGCAGCAGCAGTCGGCGCAGATGTAGCACTGGAGCGCCTGGCAGCACATATCGTCGTTTCTGCCGTAGCCTCTGCCATAGGCCTGATTCTGATACTGGCCTCCCATATTTATGATACGCCCGTAAGCCTGGCTGTATTCCGCATTGTCGGGAGCCATGTCGCAAGCAGTCTGCAGCTTGTTAACAGCATCATCGTACCAGCCCTTGCGGTAGGATAACATTCCGGAAAGGAAAAACCACTCGGCGCTTCTGTCTCTGGTCTTGTTGAGAAGCTTTTCTGCGGCACCCAGATTCCCTGCATCGATGTAACGGCGAATCTGCATGTAGTCGGCAGGCGCATTGCCGCCGCCTCTCACGCCGCCGCGGCCCTTCATCAGCATATCGTAGGCTTCATTGACCTCCTGCAGCTTTTCCTCCGCCAGATCGGAGAGAGGGTTGTTTTGGTATTTGTCAGGGTGGTATTTCTTAACCAGCTCCTTATAGGCTTTCTTGATTTCTTCTTCTGAGGCGTTTTCCGATACGCCGAGAACTTCATATGGGTTCATCGTATACTCCTTTTGCATGAATTGTTTATTTGATTTCTCTGTCCGTCAGATTTGTTTGTCCGGCTCGACTCTGGTGATGATTTCTTCTGTTTTGCGATTGAGACCGAAATAAATCACATTTTCTATTATACCTTGATTTTTTCGAATATCAAGGGAATTAAGGCAATTACTGACCATGGCCAGATAATGAAAGAGGTTGAATCTCAGCCGTTCCTCGATCCGCTGTCTGAAAGCTTCCGCCGATTCGTTGCCTGCGTCGTAGCTGAAGCGGTAGATCAGCGGGTTGTAGGCGCCGGACTGGATATTTTCTTCGATATCGTCCACTGCGTCGATCAGGTAGATCCATTTGCCCAGGTGGTAGCCGATCTTCGCCAGGGCTTCCGCCGGGGGCAGCTTCTTCATGGAAAGGTCTTCAGGCATCATAAAGTCTGGGTTTGTCTGCG
>JAUNBU010000150.1 GCA_030526925.1 Bacillota bacterium
ACCTTAGAAGAAGCGCGGCAGCTTCATACCTTTGATGAATATTTCAAAGGGGAAAATGGGGTATAAGTATGGCGATGAACATATAAATGAAATATTATATAAGGCGTTACAGAATCCGCAAAACGTTTTCTACTTCTTCCAATACGGAGAAACGATAGGATGCAACTTCATCGACGACATGATTCGATTGTCGGAGAGCATGCCCAACATCAATGTGATATCAGGAAAGATATTGGCTTCTTTTGACTGGTTTGTGAAATTCCTACTTCCCGCCACTCCTGAAAAGAGTGATGAGGAAAGAGCACTTGAGCTACTACAGAAAGTGTTGGTGAAGCATGAATAATACTGTGATAGGCCATCTTACAAAGATCACAGGTTCAAAAATTACAATCAGGATAGTCGAAAAAAACTGCATCAGCAAAGTTGATGTAGCGGACTTTTCGTCCAGTTATGTCTCCATAGGGACGCTTATAGGTGTACGCCTTGTTGATGGCAGAGATTTAGTTTTGTTGGTTGAGGAGATTTATGAGAATAACCACGATGTTTACGCGACGGCTGCAATAAGTGGCATCTATGATTCCGTAACCCAAAAGTTCTCATTTGGCACCAATGCATATCCATTGGTTGGTGAGTGCGCTTATAAACTGGATACTACTATTTTAAAGCGCGTATTCACACTGAACAAGGTCACAAAAGCTGCCTCTATTGGAACATATGTATATGACCCTTCTGTTCCGATCTCATACGATCCGAATGTTATGTTTGGTAAACACTTGGGGGTATTTGGAAATACTGGTAGCGGAAAAACCTGTACGGTTGTGTCTCTGATTCAGCAGTATATCCATAGTAACCCGGATAGTGATATCAAGTTCATTATACTTGATGTGAATGGTGAATATAAAGCTGCCTTCGATAAAAAGGAAATGGACTTTATCGAATTTGAAAAGCTACGTTTTCACCATAGCATGTTATCGAATTCGGAGTACGGTAGACTTTTCCGTGCAGCCGAGGGCGTGCAGTATCCAGCTATAAAGAGCTGTATCAGTGCGCTTGCAGCTAAAAACAAGCAGTGGGATATGAGAAAGCTACCTAATCAAATCGAGGAATGGATAAATGAGAACACACCGCAAAATCAAAAAGGTGAAAAGGATGTTTTCAGTAAAAATAATATTAGTGGTCACCTTAGGACAATGAGCCTTAGAATCGATAGTGTTCTTAATGATTCACAGTTGATGAGTGTTATTAATACAGCTGGCGATGAACAGACTATAGATACCATCTTGAAATCTCCTAAGCCCGTAGTCGTTATTGATTTGCAGGTTTCAAGCGACACATTAGATGTTGTACTATATTTAATGTTCAAAGCACTGTATGAGCGAAAAAGCAAAAGGGTCGATACAACGCATATTTGTTTGGTACTTGAAGAGGCTCATAGGTATATTAACACTGGTGCGGAAGAGAGCAAGCTCGGTAGCTATTACATAGATAAACTTGCTCGTGAAGGCAGAAAATTTGGCGTAGGGCTAATTATCTCATCACAAGTGCCGTCACTTTTGTCCTATGAGATCGTCAGCCAATGCAATTCTGTCGTCATGCACAAGATAAACAGCAAAAAGGACTTGGAGTTCCTGAAAAATGTGTTACGAGTCTCAAGCGACAACTTTCATCAGCAGATGAGCGCCTTAGAAAAGCAATATGCCATTGTTTGTGGCGAAGCTTTTCCAAACGACACTGTAGTCAAAATACATGACGCCTCACCGCGGCCCGCCAGCAGCGATCCTGTGATCGAAGATAGATTCCTCCCTAATACTCCATCCGACGAAGACGAGCTACCATTTTAGCTTGAAAACTCAGTTTACCGTCCATTCAGCACATACTATGGTTGCACAAGGAGGATTCTTAAATGAAGAGGGATATGGATCTGATCCGGGAGATACTACTCAAAGTTGAAGAATTGTATGTGGATACGGCTATCTATGATTTGACTATAGATGGATATGATATGGCAACAGTTGCATATCATTGCAAGCTGCTCCATAACGCAGGCTACATTTTCGATTACAAGGCTCAATATGCAAGCAATGAGATATATACTTTCTCTGTTGGTGCACTTACATGGACTGGTAATGAGTACTTAGAGAAGATACGCGATAACAGCAGATGGGGAAAGATTAAAAACACGCTCATACAAAAAGGCTTACCATTCACTATTGATATGGTTAAGAGTGTGGCTGATGCTTTCATAACTGCTGCAGCAGAAGGCGTAACAAAAGGAATTATGAACGGTGGTACTCCTCAGCCATGAGATTGTGAAAATGCAAAGCTTATACTGCTTGAAAGCTGACTTCGAAAGAAGCTGCCTTTAGCACATCGCCAGCCGCATAACGCACGTTCAGCCAGTCATTCTTTGCTTCCGGGTATAAATTCCGCCGCGATAGGGCCATCTGCACGGAGATTTAAGGCCACCATCACGGAATTTTAGGGCCACCTTTACGGCGGCGAAGGCCACTTGTATAATGAGCAGGGCACACAACAAGTGTGACTATGTTCAGGAGGTGGCCAAATGGCTAACTATCGTGAGATTCTGAGGCTCTACAGTCTTGGAACCAGCCAGCGCAGTATTGCCCGAGAAGTACAAAGTTCAAGGGATACCGTCGCTGATGTAATCAAAGCTGCAGAAGCAGCAGGAATTGCCTGGCCGTTGGATGACGATGTCACCAACGGGGACATTCAGGAAATTCTCTTTCCTGGGAAGTATGTATACGCTTCCCCGTATACCGTGCCCGATTACCAGTGGATTCACACCGAGCTGGCAAAGAAGGGTGTTACGCTCACTCTCTTGTGGGATGAGTACTGCCAAAAGGTTCGTTCTACTGGTGGCGTGCCTTACATGTACACGCAATTTTGTGAAAAATACCGTCGCTGGGCTCGTTTAACAAAGGCTACCATGAGGATTACGCACAAGCCTGGAGACGCTATGCAGGTAGACTGGGCCGGAGATCCGCTGTATATAACGGATTCTGTAACCGGTGAGCTCACGCCTGTCTACATCTTCGTTGCCGTTCTGCCCTGCAGCTGGTATACCTACGCCGAAGCCTGCGATGACATGAAGATGGAGAATTGGTTGCTGTGCCATGTTCATGCCTACAACTATTTTGGCGGCGTTGCCCGGTTGCTGATTCCCGATAACTGCAAGACGGCAACCACGACGAACAACCGATATGAAACTGTCCTGAATAAGAGTTATCAGGAGATGGCTGAACACTACGGCACGGCAATTGTCCCAACGCGTGTTCGGAAACCGGATGACAAGGCTGCTGTTGAGGGTTCTGTCCGTTTTGTTTCTACCTGGATTACTGCAGCTCTGCGTGACCGGAAGTTTTTCTCCATCGCTGAAGCAAAGACAGCTGTGCAGGAAAAGCTGAAAGAACTGAATCGGCGTCCCTTTAAGAAGCCCCGAACGGGCTGCCGTTTTTCTGCCTATGAGCAGGAAGAAAAGGCATTCATGCAGCCGCTTCCCGCCCATGCTTATGAGCCGTCCGTCTGGCTTACGCCAAAGGTTGGTTACGATTACCTGGTGAGCGATGGACTCAACAAATACTCTGTTCCTTATGACCTGATTGGAGAAAAGGTCGAAGTCAAACTCACAAAGCATATTGTGGAGATCTTCTACAAGCAGACCAGAGTTGCAGCCCACATCCGACTGGAAAAGGAACAGCGTGACCCGGTGGTAAAGCCGGAACATATGCCGGCAGCCCACAGGAAATACCTCAGCTACAATGCGGAGGAATTCACCGAATGGGCCAGCACGATTGGCCCGAAGACCGCAGAAACCGTACAGTTTTTTCTGACTAGCGGAAAGGAGGTAGAACAGGGATTTAAAGCATGCGCCAGTCTGACCAAGCTGGGGAATCGTTATGGTGCAGAATGTTTGGAGGATGCCTGTGAACGGGTACTCCGTTTGACCTCTGCGCCTACGATTCGTAACATTAGCACCTTGTGCAAGTCTTCTTCTGACCGAAAGGGAGAAGACAAGTCCTCCACCAGTAAGACCGGTGGTCATGGCATTACCAGGGGTGCAGCCTATTACAGAAAGGGAGGACAGCGACATGAATAATCCATCTACTGTGGAACAGCTCCGTGAGATGCGTTTCAGCGCAATGGCCACTGAGTTTGAGGCTCAAATTCAAGATCCCACCACTTATACGCAGGTATCCTTTGAAGACCGCTTCGGGCTTCTGGTCAATGCAGAATGGAATCGGAGGCAGACCAATAAACTGGTTCGGCGCATCCGTGATGCTCATCTTGATATTCCTTCCGCCAGCATGGAAGGGATTGAATATTACGAAGACAGAAAGCTGGACAAGGCACAGATGGTGCGTTTCTCTACCTGCAACTACATTGAGGAAGAGCACCACATTATCCTCAAGGGAGCCACTGGCAACGGAAAGACCTACATTGCCTGCGCTTTGGGCAATGCAGCCTGCAGGAAATTCAAGTCCGTTCGTTACGTTCGGATGCCGGAGCTTTTGGATGAGCTGACAATTGCGCGTGCAGAAAACATGTTCCGCAAAGTGACCAAGGCCTATTCCAAGGTCGATTTGTTAATTTTGGACGAATGGTTGATGCGTCCGCTGACGCTGCAGCAATCCTTTGATCTTTTCGAGATTGTAGAAGCGAGAACGAAGCATGGTTCGACTATTTTCTGCACACAGTACGACACTGATGACTGGTACGACCGGATTAATACCGACTCTACGCAGGATAGCCCGATTAACGATGCCATTATGGACCGGATTGTCCACAATGCTTACATTGTTTCCGTTGAAGGTGCTGTTTCTATGCGTGAGCGGCATGGCCTTTCCGCCCAGTTGAAAGCTGGTGGTGGAAAGTGAAACCCTCTAAGATTTATCTTCAGCAGGAAATGGAGAGGTATCTGAGTGCCATGCCCGATGCCACACAAGAGGAGATTGCTGATCTGAAAGCGTGGGTTCTGGCCGGAAATGACCCCTACTGCAATCCATCTCACATTGCCGATGAATATGGCCGGGAAATGCCGTTCATCCACGGACTCCGTGCAGAGCAGGAACGCTTTGAAGCGGCAGAAGAACAGTTGATGGAGTCTCCTAAACCTATCGCTGAATCTGATCTGTT
>JAUNBU010000151.1 GCA_030526925.1 Bacillota bacterium
GGATCGCTTACAACGGTATGGAACAGATCAAGTGGATCCAGAACGTAGGCGGACCTATCCTTATCGCAGTTATGATCGCACTGCTGATTTGGTCAGCAAGCGAAGCCAGCAATGCAGGCTACGGATTCCTGGAAGTAATGGATCAGGGCAATGACCCAGACCTCATCGCAGCCAGCGGCGGATTCGCATTCGTTTATCTGTCCGGCCTCATGGGCAACATCGCTTTCTGGGCAACAATGGCGCTCAATATTCCTGACTTCTCCAGATATGCCAGATCCCAGAAGGATCAGTTCAGAGGTCAGCTCTATGGTATGCCGGTTCCTATGGCATTCTGCGCATTCATCGGTGCATACTTTGCTCAGGCAACTAAGCTGTCTTACGGCGAAGCAATGTTCGACCCGACCGGCGTATTCTATCACATCGATAACAAGATCATCGTATTTATCTCGGCACTGGGCGTTGTAGCAGCTACAGTTACTACCTGCGTAGCAGCAAACGTAGTAGCTCCTGCAAACGGATTCTCCAACATCGCACCGAGAAAGATTTCCTACAAGATGGGTGTTGTTGCTACTATCTTTATCGCATTCTTCATCCTGCAGGCTTGGTGGATCTACGGTTCCGGCGCAGCTTACTTCACTTGGATGAACGCTTACGGTACTATTCTGGCACCGATCGCAGCAATCTTCATCGCAGACTACTTCTTCTGCAAGAAGAAGAGAGTGGACGTTGCAGCACTGTTCAAGGGTGCTGAAGGCAGATACTGGTACTCCGGCGGTTGGAACATCGCAGCATTGATCGCATGGATCGTAGCATTCATCTTCCCACTGCTCACGTACTTTGGTGCATCCGGCGCATTCTTTACATTCATCAACTCCATCAGTTACGTTTGGTCATTCGTTCTGGGATTCGTAGTATACATCCTGTTAATGAAGACCAGCATGGCTAAGAGCTCCTTCGTAACAGAAGAAGAACACGAAGCCTTCACTGACAGAGCATAAAGGTACATAAAGTCATTAAAAACTTTATATACAATTGTAGGAGCCTTTGAGACCCAAAGGCTTCTACTTTTATCACTTTTGCAAAAGGAGGACAAAATTATGGATCTACTTATCAAAGGCGGCACAGTCGTTACTTCTACTTCGACCTTCAAGGCTGACGTAGCGGTTAAAAACGGTAAGATCAGCGCTATCGGGGCAAACCTGAAGCCTGAAAAGAAAACAGAGGTTGTTGATGCAAAGGGCAAACTGGTGCTCCCTGGCGCCATTGACGGACATACCCATCTGGCAATGCCTTTCGGCGGCACTATCGCAACAGACGACTACCATACCGGTACGAGAGCTGCTGCATGCGGCGGTACGACCACCGTATTTGACTTCGTTCTCCAGGGCGTTGGCGAGACCATGGACGCTGCTTTAGATCGAAGAGATGCGCTTTGCAAAGAAGACGGTCCTGCCATTGACTACTCCTACCACATCGGTGTCGGCGACGTTACCAGCCAGGAAATGCTGGAATCCATGGACGAATGTGTAAAAAGAGGAATCACTTCCTTCAAGGTATTCATGGTATACGATTTCGGTGTTGATGATGGTCAGTTCTTCGAAACACTGCAGCATGCCGCTAAAATCGGCGCGCTGGTAGGTGTACACGCAGAGAACAGAGACGTTAACAACTGCCTGATCAAACAGTATCTGGCAGAAGGCAAGACAGAAGCATGGTGGCACTATATGTCCAAGAATGAAGCTGTTGCCGGAGAAGCCGATGTGAGAGCTATCAACCTGGCTAAGATGGCAGGCACTTCCCTTTACATCGTTCACCTGGACAACAAGCAGGGTGTTGAGGCCGTAAGAGCTGCAAGAGACGAAGGCTATCCGATCTTTGCAGAAACTTGCCCGCAGTACCTGGCATTCACCAAGGAAGTTTACAAGAACGGTATTCCTGAATTGGGATTGAGAGCCCGCGACTTCGTTTGCTCGCCTCCAATGAAGGGCAAGGATTCCATGGACGCTCTGTGGGATGGTATCAGAACAGGCGACGTATCCACTCTGGCTACCGACCACTGCCCGTTCCTGCAGTCCGAAAAGGATTGGGGAATCACTACCAAGGACGGCAAACCTGGCAACTTCACAACTATTCCTAATGGTTGTGCAGGTATCGAGAACATGTATCCGTTCATCCTGTCGGAAGCAAACAAGGGCAAGATCTCCTTCGAAAAGGCTGTTGAGATCGCTGCTGCTAATCCGGCTAAGCTGTTCGGTATCGATTACTGCAAGGGCGCTATCGAGGTTGGTCTTGATGCTGATATCGTACTCTACGATCCGAAGAAGGAATTCGTTGTAAAGAACGCAGAGAACCAGCACGGTGCGCTTGACCATACTATCTGGGAAAACTCCAAGTTCAAGGGATATCCTGTTGCAACTTATTCCAGAGGAAATCTGGTATTTGACGGCAAAGACTACGTTGGCCAGAAGGGCGACGGTCAGTTCGTTAAGTGCAAGAAGGTTAAGTTCAAGGGACCTGAATTCTAGAAATTCCATAACCTCTAAATGTTCTACGATCAAAAGACCCGGGCAAATCCAATTGCCCGGGTCTTTCGTGTTTTTGTTTGTGGTGCGGTCGCCTGCTATACCTTTTTCTTAAGCTGCCTTGCTATCATGGCTATGACGCTGAGGATAAGCAGCAGCTCCCCGCAGATCCAATAGATGTGGTCGTACTGAGTGCTCCGTCCCGATATTTCGATGATGCCTTTTATCAGGCATCCGCTGCCGATGACCGCAAGCCCTGAATTCCAGAGGTTGTATGCGATGCGGCTCACTATCCTGCCAACAGGCAGCCTTCCGATCAGAAAAAATGTCAATGCTCCGCCAATGAGCGGCACCAGGAACATGAGACGCATGCATAGCGCCGACTCACCGTAGCTAAACCGTTCGTAGATCCAGGTAAAAATCACGCAGAAGATCGCAATCCCCAGGTAGACACGAATCGTCTTTCCAAAGTACCGCTCATGCAGCTCTCGATGCCTAGTTCCGCAAGCTCCCTCCCTTTCCTTAATAGCCGATGTAAACAATGTCGCTCACCTCCCGTTCTGATATGTTTCGCCCGCTGGTGGTCGGATTGTTGACTATCTGCCCGTTGAAATACATGGTGGATGAGCCACCGCCATCCAGGTTATAGGCGGTCTCGCAATCGTATTGTGCCATGATCTGTGCCGCTTCATAGAGGGACAGACCTTCGCTTTCATCGGTACGCCCGTCGGAAACCATGATGACATAATGCAGCTCGTCTATGATTCCGATAACGGTCCGCGGATTGCCCGACATGGCCTTTCCCACTTCATCCATCTGGGAGACAGCAATGGTCCCCTTTTCCACCAGGACCGGTCCGAAGGCGAAGAGATTTTCTGCGCCGTCGTCTATCAGGTCTTCGGCGCTGATCTGGCTTTCACTAACGATCCCGAATGATCCGTCTTCATAGACCACCAGATCCTCCTGCTCGCTGCCGCTTCTCATGGTATTCCTGTAAAGCGTCCCGTTCTTGATCACATATCCGCTGCGGTTGGCGCCGTAATAATCTCCGTTGACAGCAAAGATAGCGTCGTGCTCCTCCGCCATTTCAGAAGTCTTCTGGGTCACGTTGGTGCCGAAGGCGTTTTCTGCCAGTGCAGTCTGCAGGTACTCGGCAGACGACAATTTGATATCCGCCACGTAGACGGTGGTGTCGCTTTGGCGTATGGTCTCAATGGAAATGCTGATGTTTTCGTCCTCGTAGGATGTGTCGGTGATGACCGCCTTGCCCGATTGTCTCTGGCCGTTCTCTGTACTGTCCTCCTTACTATCCTCCGTTACCTGCGCCATGACATCGGAAAACACAAAGGTATCCAACAGCACGTAGACGTTAAAGGCTATCAGGAGCGCTGCAAACAGGGCAGCATATACGAAGGGCTTTTTAAAGATCCTTATGATGCCCATACAAGGCTCGCCTCCTTCCTACTCTTCCCGAGGGATTTTTTCCCTTGAACACGAAGCGCCTCTGGATGGTCCAGCTCAATAAAAATAAGCAAAGCTCCACGATCATCTTCATCAGATAGGCGTTCTGAAACCCCAGAAAACTGAGGAAAAGCAGCAGCGAGGTGTTGATCCCCAGAATCCCGGCTGCCAGCAGCCCGTATTTGATCCCGGACTTTAAAAGGCTTTCTCTGCTCTTGAACACGTATTTCTTGTTCAGTGTAAAGTTCAAAGATGCGCTGCAAATCCTTGCCGCTACGTTGGCGACCACCAGCCGGACTGGTGTAGGCGCCGCGGCAAGAGCGATAATGAGCAGCCCGTAGCTTATATAATCCGTCAGAAATCCGGCGATGGACGACAGGGCGAATTTGAATATCTCCTTATAGATGATCCAGGAATCCTGCAATGTTCTGAAATGAGAAGTCTCGTTTTCTCCGATATATACGGTTTCGATAGGCTCCTCCAGGATAGGGATACGCAGTGCGCTTTCCATAAGCAGATTCATTTCATACTCGTAACGCTCCCCGGCAATTCGGCACAGGAAAGGTAGCATGGCAATCGGAAAAGCCCGCAGCCCGCACTGGGTATCTCCCAGCTTCACGCCTGTCGCCAGGAAAAACACGTATTTGGTGATGGTATTTCCCATCCTGCTTCTGAGCGGTACGCCCTCTGTAAATTCCCGCCTGCCTGTTACGATGGAATCCTCCGCACGCTCACAGGCTCTGCACACCCCCATGATGTCCTCCGCCCTGTGCTGTCCGTCTGCGTCTGCCGTCACCACCACATCGTTCGAGGAAAGTTTTCTCTTCCGTAAAGGCGAAGGCGCTCCGGCAGCAGATATCTCTGCAATATAGTGGAAGGCTGTCTTCAATGCAGCACCCTTCCCGCGATTTTCACCGTGGCTGAGCACAACCGCAGATTTTGATGCTGCTTCAAAAATCCTGTCGTATTTCTCCCCACTCCCATCGTTGACCACGACGATACGAAGTCGGTCCTGTCCCTGGTCGATCCGTTTCAGCTCCCAAAGAAGTTCCAACAATTTTTCATCCGGCTCATAAGCCGGTATCACTACGTACCTCATTAAAAAGCCTCCTTATGCTACGCATTATAGGAGGCTAACCTTAAAAGGAACTGAAAC
>JAUNBU010000152.1 GCA_030526925.1 Bacillota bacterium
CTGGAGCCTGTGAAATCAACAAAAGACCGCTTTTCAACCGTGAAAGTTTTGTGAAACCGCAGCTTTTACGCTTCGTTTCAGCTTCTCGTACATGCGGTCGGCTGCTGCTGAATCCTCTCCTTTTATGCAATAGTAGACTTTGATCTTCGGTTCCGTGCCGGAAGGCCTTACCGCAAGCCACGATCCGTCCGAAAATACGTATTTCAGTACGTTGGACGGTGGCAGCTCACCGATACCGCAGTTATAGTCGATAAACTCATCTAACTGTCCCACTTCGGAAAAGGATTCGTCTCCCTCTCGTTCCAGTGCTGCCATGATTTCTTTCATGGTCTTATCCCCTTCAGCACCTTCGAAAACGAAAGACTCCTGCTCATCGATCCAATATCCATGTCTATCGTAAAGCTCCTGCAAGATATCAATAAGCGTCTTACCTTGTGATTTGTACCAGACTGCCATCTGACATATCAAAAGGGCTGCCGATACACCGTCTTTATCCCGAGCATGGTCGCCCACCAGATAGCCATAGCTTTCTTCGTAGCCCATGAAAAACTCTTCTGCAGGCAATTGATTCATTTCTCCGCCAATGAATTTAAAACCCGTCAGCGTCTTAATTACGTTCAGCCCATAACTCTCAGCAACCGCTGCCCCCATTTCACTGGTGACAACTGAGGTGATCAGCGTTTTGTCTCCCGTGGGTTTCATCTGCGCCAAAAAATCAATCAGCAGCACGCCCGTCTGATTTCCCGTCAAATAGATGATTCCGTCGTTATGCTTGACACCCACGCCGATCCTATCGCAGTCGGGATCGGTCCCGATCAGAATGTCCGCATCATCTGCAAGCGCCTGCTGTGCTGCCAGCTCCAACGCCGCCCGATCTTCCGGGTTAGGCTTTTTGACCGTAGGAAAATCTCCGTTGAATTCCATTTGTTGCTGCACTGTAGAAATATTTGAAAATCCGGATTTTTTTAGGGCTCCCAGGACAAAGTCCCGCCCGGAACCATGCAGCGGCGTATAGACTATCTTCAACTCCGAAGCCGCCTTTTCGGGTAGCGACACAGCGCACCTTTCCACGGCCTGCAAAAATTTATCCGTGATTTCCGGTCCGATGATTTCAATATTCTCATGATCCGGTTCAGCAATAGGGATGCGAAGGGGATTGTCCAGTTTATCGATATTTGCCGCGATATTTCCTGCCAGCTCCGGATCCATCTGACAGCCTGTCCCGTCGTAGACTTTGAAGCCATTATACTCTTTGGTATTGTGGCTTGCAGTAATGACTATCCCGCCGTCGCAGTTCAGTTCCCGCACCGCAAATGATAAAAGGGGTACGGGAGAATATCGGTCAAAGAGTGATGCTTTGATCCCTGCTGCCGCAAGCACCCTAGCCGCCTCCTTTGCAAATTCATCCGAATGATTTCTTGTGTCGTAGGCTATCGCCACCCTGCTGCCTTCTCCCAGCAGGTCCGCAAGCCCCTTCGCCGCCATCCTGATGGTATATTTGTTGATCCTGTTGGTCCCAAGACCCATGATCCCACGCATGCCGGCAGTACCGAACTCAGCGTTTTTATAAAAGGCATCCTTGATTTCCTGTTCGGACATCTGCTTGAGCTGTTCTTTCTCTTTCTCTGAAATATACGGGCTGCCGACCCATTTGTTGTAATTCATCTTATCTCTCATCGGTACATCTCCAAATACGAAAAATCTCTGGCCTATGTAATTCAGTCCTGTGAAAATACACATTCCCACCAGCATAGCCACATTTTCCTGAAGGTAAATCGGGCTTCTGCCCATGACCCAGATCACCAGCGGCTTGGCGATCCCGTATGCCATAAAGTAGCAGACGGCAATATTCATGGCAAAACGCACACCGCTTTTTAAGGTCTCGCCCTGATGCCTGAAGGTGAACTTCTTATTGAGCACATAGCTAAGGATGCTCACCAGAATATAGTTAGCAGCAGAAGACACCCAGTAGGAACAACCGAATATGTTGTACAGGCAAAACATTATCGCCGTTCCCAGCAATGTGTTGAGAACACCTATTGACAGGAACTTTAAAAGTTTTATATCGAGTATTTTATTCATCATTTACAGCCCTACATACTCCAAGATTCTTTTGGTCGCCGACCCATCACAGGCAGACATGAACTTGTCTTTAAATGCTCTGATTTCTTTGCTATCAAAATTTTCTTCTAAATCGTTAATGCTTTGTACCAGCGCTTCCGTATCGCTGACAACCGGTCCCGGCGTCAACTCATCGTAATCATAGTAGAACCCACGCCACTCGTTATAGCCCTCCAGATCATATGCGAAAAATATCAAAGGTCTCTCAAACAACGAATACTCAAAAATCAGTGAAGAATAATCCGTTATGCATATATCACTGGCGCATAACAAGTCCTCAATATCAAAGGACTTCGTCACATCATAGGCAAAGTTACTGCACGACAGTGGGATCTCCGGAACTTCCTTCACGAAAGGGTGATGCTTGATCAGCAAAATATGATCTTCTCCTAGCGTTCTCCCCATATACTCCAGGTCCATTGCATCCGGAGCCTTTGCTTTCGTTACTTCCCCACGAAATGTGGGTGCATACAGAATTGTTTTCTTTTTATCTGCATTAGGTATTCGAGAGAGAACCTTCTGCCTCGCCGCAGCAATGTATTCATCATCATAAAATACATCTGTCCTGCTGACTCCTATTGCCTGTATGGTATCTTCATCCACTCCCATAGCTTCTCTGTAGGCCCATATCACTTCCGGACTGCTAACGGTCACCAGGTCCAGATTATGGTATAGCGGGTACTTCTGCTGTTGTTTTTTACTGCTGCCAAATTTCAGTTCGCTTGTACTCAGTCCGAATCTTTTAAACGCTCCGCAGCCATGCCATACCTGTACCACTTTGGTTTCTTCCCTTTTATCAAAGCATGCGAACGTATTGTTCGCCTCATCCAGAAACACATATTGGGCCGTTGCCATGTCCTTGAGGAATTTCATTGTATTTATAAAAGTTCTCCAATATTTCCCGCTTTCTTCATGCAAAAAATGGCAATTTATTTTCAGCCCTTCTTTTTTGTTTAACTCTCTGTAGAGATATTTCAAGCTGTTTCCAACCGTTTCGTTTCTTATTTCAAGAAAAATGGCCTTACCTTGTTTGATCGGTTTACGGCAATGTCTTTTGTATTGGCAGGGATAAACTCCCTTTAAAAATATGAACTTTCCAATAGTTTTAACAATGTTGTTCATTGTCTTCCCTCATTGCCCTTTAAAATGAACTCTGCCATTCTCCGGCTACAGTCTTTCTGGTTTTCAACATACTTATCCGCAAAGGCTTTCACCTCAGCGATATCATACTCTTCTGTTTCGATCGCTTCAATGATTCTCGATGCATTATCTGCAATCACACCCGGCATCTCTCTTTCATAGTCGATATAAAAGTCTCGCTTCCCTTGATACGATTTTAAATCAAATGCATAGAAAAATAAAGGCTTTTCCAAAAGCGCTGCTTCATATACGATTGCTGAATAGTCCAATACGATATAGTCTGCCACCGAACACATTTCTATGGAGGAAAATCTCCTATCGATCGTCACACGTTCATCCTTTATATCCAATTCTGAAAGCGGATGCATCTTTATGATCAAGTTATATTTTTCATGATCTACTGCCTGGATCAAGTCAAGGATCGTCTTGTTACCTTCATTTCCTTCCTTGCCTTTTCTGAAAGTTGGGGCGTATACGACATTTTTCTTTTGCCGTAAATCGGGATAAGTTTTAAAAATCGTTTCAGCAATTTCTTTCATATACGCTTTGTCTTTGATTAAATCCACTCGCGGCAACGAAAAAATCTCCAATCGTTTCGGTTCATATTGGAAGGCCTCTGCGAAGTGCTTTCGACATTTCTCACTGCTGGTAAAAATCACATCGTAGTTGCAATGCATCCTCATTGCTTCTGCCAGCTTGCGGTCCGATCCCTCTCCTTTGCCGAGAATGCTGTGTCCGAATTTCTTCAAGGCTCCCATGGCATGCCACATCTGGATGATTCTTGTCTTTTTCCTATGCTTCAATACGCTGACCGCTATGGAGTAGGAATCCAGAATCACTGTCCTTGAAGTTGCAATATGATACATTTGTCTCAAGATATGAAAACAGTAACTGATCCTGTGATCCATCGTCCTAAAGAGCATAATGACCTTTGTTTCGGCGTCTATCTCCCCGATTTCTTTCGCAAGCAATTCCGCATCTTGAGATGGAGTATTGCTCTGTCTGCTTATGAACGTTATTTTGTTTACGATCGGCAACAATTTAAACGGGCAATAAATTATGTTTAAAACCGCCAAGGCTATTTTGATCATCATACAATTTCCCTTTTTAGCAATCTGCGGATATCATCCTTTGTAAAATGTCTTTTTATGAATTCCAATAGGCTATCTTCACATTTCTTCTGTATCATTTTTAGCTTGATACAGCTTCTGAAAAACAGCGTTTGATCCTCATTTGTCATTTCTTTTGAATTCCCGGTAAGTATCATATAGGCATTTGCGATTTTTCTGTACTTTAATTTCCCATAATCAAAAGCGGACTCACCATCCTGTAACTGATTTCCCTCAAGTATCTTCAGAAACACATTACGCCTAAAAATCTTATTACCCAGCAAATGATCCAATTTGTTGTATTTGCTTTTCCCGCCCTTCATGCACTGCCTTATGGTAAAAGCGGTTTCCTGCATCGTGGCGTATAGCTGACCATCTTCATATCTTTTTAAAGGAGCCGTCACAAAATCGATAGAAGGATCTCGCAGCAAAGCGTTGATCATCATCCTAATGGAATTTTTTGAAAAAATTATATCACTGTCTGCCATCATGATGTATTTTGTTCTGATTTGATGAAAATCGATTTTATCTCTGAATTCCAAGTTTTCTTTGTTCAAGCCCATTTTATCACATGATCGTTCATAACCACTATGCATCAGAATTTTAAAACCCGGCATACACTGGTCGTAAATACTGTTCATTAATATCTTTAGCGCTTCAGCCTCGATTCCTTCCGTAATAACAAATGTGAGTAAAGCATTCCCCGCCACAGATTTCTTATCATATAGTTTTTTATCAAGCTGTACGTCCCTGTTGTTCATTCCGGGG
>JAUNBU010000153.1 GCA_030526925.1 Bacillota bacterium
GCCATCGTGCTTTGCTGCGTCATCGTGCTTTGCGGCTGAAAGAAGGTGGTTGTTATTTTATCAAAATAACAATATAATATCGATAGAGTTTTGGGTAGGTGTTTATTATTGTTTACAGCATACCTAGGAGGTGCGAAATGCTAAAATTTGCTTTTATAATCAACGTTCCCGGTGAGTCGCCGGAGACATATTCGGCGGTTTACGAAAACGAGGAGAGCTACAGTATCATTGCGGGAACGGGCGATATGAACATGGCGAAGGACTACGTGAAAAAGCTGGCAGACGACGGATTCACTCTGTTCAATCTGTGTGGCGATTTTGACGACGAGATCACCGAGCAAATGCAGGAGATGGCAGGCGACAGCGTGAAAATCAGACACGCCAATTACAACCTGAACGAACTGGTGAAGCTGGACCGGCTGAGGACTATGAGAAATTATGGCGTTATCATAGTGATGGACGGCGTGGAGAAGCCTCACGAAGTAGTGCTGCGCAGCAAAGAGTGCGACACCAGGGCGATCTTTGTAAAGGACATGCCTCAGGCAAGAAGAGCCGCCAGAAGACTGGTGGAAAAGAGAGTGAATTTTATCGAACTGTGCAGCTGGTTTGATACGCCGCGGTTGGAAATCGTAGTCAAAGCCATCGATGGAGTTGTTCCGATCGGCACATGCGGTGAGCTTTAGATTGACCTAAACCCTTCTTCATTCTGAATCAGTGTATGGGCAGATACACGGTGGTCTCAAAGGTATACTTGTGGTCGTTCATTTTTACCACTCCGTCGTGGGATTTAGCGATCTGCTTGATGATCCTGACGCCCAGACCGTGATTTTCGCTGTCCACTTTGGTGGTTTTCATGTGATTGTCCAGCGGAGTGAAGGCAGGGTCCTTGGAATTGACCACCTTGACGAGCCAGACGCCTCTGCTCATGGTGCCTGTGATGGAAACGAACATCTCGTCAGACAGGATGATGCCATCCTGCTTTGTCACGGCGGCGGCTTTCGCTGCGGAAGCCGCTTCGATACCATTGTCCAGCAGATTCCCCAGAAGGGTGATTATTTCCATATCGGTGATTTCTTTATGGGAGCCCCCTGATTCCGGGATTTGCCGCAGATCCATGCGAAACTCGATGCCCAGGCGCTCGCACTGACGCTGTTTGCTGTAGAGCAACGCATCAACCACCGTATTGCCGCTGTGTATTTTGGAAAGGAGCTCATCGCAATTGGAAAGGCACTCCTTTTCCACGTCCTGGCTTTGGCGGACTTCCTCAGGCGTTCCCGCCAGCAATTCGCTGAGCTTTTTGATTTCTTCGGTAAGAACCCCCGCATCTCTGTGAAATGTAGACATATTGTCGATGTAGCTGTTCTGAGCGTTCCAACGAGCCATGAGCAGCCGGCTTTCGCTGCGCAGTTTTCGCGAGGAAAGGAACAGCGAGATGAATGATATGCCGCCCACCAGGAGCACCAAAATCAGGAGCATTATGTATTTATGGATAGGGTCCATGATTTTTCTCCTTTCTCCCATACTGCAGCGCCGCCTTTTTCGGACAGGATCCGGCAGAGCAGATCGTAGTGGGTATCACATCGCAGGGACTTTCGATCGAGATGTTTGCTTTCCGCATGAAAAGTTGCCGTCAGATGGTCTCCTGCCCGCACTACGGAAATATCTTCCGGCGCAATGGAACAACCTTGGGCGATATGACGTACAAAAGAAAAGACGGCGTAGTTTTCCCTAGCGGTGAGGGTCGGCAGGAAGTTCTTCTGATCGGGGAAAGCGTACTTCATGGTACGCTCGGTTTCCTCACAATAGGACAACAGCTGGTCCCGGTATTTCAGACGCTCCGATTCGTCTATTTCCTGCAGAGCCTGCAGTATAGTCATATGATTGACCATATCGTGGCGCAGCTTTCGCAGCTGCAGCGACAGATCGTGCATGGTGCGGTAGTAGTCGTATTCCAGCTGCATTTCCAGTTCTATCAGCTTCCAGCTGCCGGCTTCATCCCGGTGCTTTCGCAGCAGTGCGGCAAACAGCAGCGGAATGACGGTACCGAGTGTAACGATCAGAATTATGACCAGCAAGGTCAGATTGTCAGTCTTCGTTGCGAAAGATTCGTCGCCAAAGAGAAGGAAGAGCGCCGTGTCGAGCAGATAGTTCAAAAGCAGTACTCCGTAGATCAGCCAGCGGGGCAGCCCGTAGATAAAGGTTCGGACCGGCAGCCGGAACCTGCAAAACAGTAAAATAGGCAGTAAATAACTGAGGAAAAAGAAAAGCAACGTCGGCAGATCTGACCAGCTGTCGGCATAAACAAGCGGGAGGCTGTCGGGAAACAAAACGTCGTTCACGAGCGAAAAAACCCCGGCTGTCAATAGTGCAGCCATGTCCACGACAGTGGTAATGAAGAAGTTGACCAGGGGATTCCCCTTCATGTAATAGGCGAAAAAACAGAGTGGGAACACGATGTCAACAAACGAAAGCAGAATGTTTTCAGGGGCTGACATGTCGGCATATTCTTCGAGAGGCAGAGCATAGGTCAGGTACCAGTCATAAACGGTTTCCGCCAGAAAGAACACCAAAAGTACTGCGATCCCCTGACGGCGATGCTTCTTGAAATCAGCCGTCAGCACCATCAGGACAGTATAGTAGAGCGCCAGAAATACGCAGTCCAAGGCAACGAAAATCAGGTGACCCATGGCTAGTACTTCCTTTCCAGATAGGCCAGGAAGGTCTCTTTTATCTCTTTATAGTGATTCTTGCTGATGGGTATGGTGCGGCCGTTGCTCAGGTGAAAGTCCTGCTTTTCCATGGCGGTCACATTGCGAAGGTTGACGATGTAGCTGACATGGCACTGGATGAAGAAAGGATTCAGCTGCGGCACCAGGTCGGGAAATTTCCCGTACATCTTATGCACCTGCCCGTCCTGAGTGTGGATGTGGATCAGCCGCTGCTTCTTTTCCAGAAAGAGGATGTCCTTCAGGGCGATCCGAAAGAGTCCCTGCTTATTGGAAAAGGAAAGAAAGTCGTTCTTCCTGTCCTGCAGCTTCCGGCAGGCGGTTGTGAAGGCGCACTTCAGTTTGTCTGCGTTGATGGGCTTCTTGAGGAAATAGATGTGCTCCACGTCGTAGACGTCCAGGTAATAGTCGTCGTGTCCCGAGACGAAGATGATCTGGGTGTCAGGATAGTGGGTCAGGATCCTTTTGGCAAGGTCGATGCCTGAAACCTCTCCCAACTCAATGTCCATGAACACGATGTCAAACCGTTGTTCCTCCATAGAAAACATCAATTCATGAGGGCTGGTGAAAATATCGGCTCTTGCGATTTGCGAGTTTACGGTCTCCAGCAGCTTTTCCTTCATATGGGCTGCAATTCGTATGTCATCATCGCATATGGCAATATACATAAAGATGTCCTCCTCCCTCGGTTTCAATGATCCCAAAATGCAATAGGTTACTATGATATTACCACATAATATGACAAAAATCTCCATATTTTTTTGAAAATCCTACGGTAGCCATGGGAGTTTTTGTGCCTTTTCGTCTTGCCTTATGGATAACAGGCGAGTATAATGGGTACTGTAAATAACATATGTCAAAAACAGCGCCTTCGGGTCGCATCGTAATAAAGACATACGGAAAAAGGAGACTATGAAAATGGACGAAAAAGAAAAAGTACAGCAGCAGCCGGAGGGCTGTAATTCCGATTGCAGCAGCTGTGCCAGCGCAGGAAACTGCAGCAGCCAGCCGCAGAGCATGATCGAAAAGACCAACGATTTCAATGATATCAAAAAAGTCATCGCCGTTGTCAGCGGCAAGGGCGGCGTGGGGAAATCCCTGGTGACATCGCTGATGGCAGTAACCATGAAGCGGCTGGGATACAATACATCCATTCTGGATGCGGATGTGACGGGACCTTCTATCCCGAAAGCCTTCGGCATCACGGAAAAGGCTTCCGCCAACGAGCTTGGAATTTTCCCTATCAGCACCAAGACGGGGATCGGGACTATGTCGGTCAACAACCTTTTGGAAAACGATACGGATCCTGTCATATGGCGAGGTCCGGTGATCGCAGGGACTGTCAAGCAGTTCTGGACCGATGTGCTGTGGGGCGAGGTGGACTATCTGTTTGTGGACATGCCGCCGGGAACGGGCGACGTGCCGCTGACCGTATTCCAGTCTCTGCCGGTGGACGGCATCATCGTGGTGACTTCTCCGCAGGAGCTGGTTTCTATGATCGTGGCTAAGGCGGTGCGCATGGCGGAGATGATGGATATTCCGGTGCTGGGCATCGTGGAAAATATGTCTTATTTCAAATGTCCCGATTGTGGTAAGGAGATCCCTGTTTTTGGTTCCAGCAAGGTGGATGAGGTTGCAAAGGAGCACGGGCTGGATGTCCTGGGCAAGCTGCCAATCGATCCGAAGCTGGCTGCCGCCTGCGATAAGGGCATGATCGAGCTGTTCGAGGGTGACTGGCTGAAACC
Organism: Bacillota bacterium; assembly: GCA_030526925.1. Classification (GTDB taxonomy): domain Bacteria; phylum Bacillota; class Clostridia; order Peptostreptococcales; family Anaerovoracaceae; genus Lentihominibacter. Next base: position 4,472 of record JAUNBU010000153.1, read on the forward strand.
GGCAGCCGATAAGCTGGAGAAACTGTAGAACGTGGCATAGAAAACATAAAGAAAAAAAGCACAGGTAATTGTTCTGCCCCTGCGGATTACAGCGTCACAATCACCTGTGCTTTTCTGTTTCTTACTTTTCCACTCTCTTCTTTGAGATGATTCGTAGATACAAAATTCTATGCGAGTGGTTTCTTTAATTTATACTCATGGTACAGCGCTTCTCGAAACTGCTCATCGGTAGTAGCCCGCATCAGATCGTCCATGCGGGAATCATCCATTAGTTTCTTCGTCAAAGCTGCAAAGATGGATTCGCCTTGTTCAATGCCTTCTTTGAGGCCCTGCTCGATCCCTTCGCGTTTGCTGAATTCGGCTCTCAATTCGATCTCTTCGTCCAATCTCATGGCTTGCCTCCTCCATTCATCATCTTCACGGTTCAACCTGCTGACCTCTTTGTCCAGCCCGCAGATCAAATCGTCTCCCTCATCTATCTCATTTTCATTGATGTACTGAAAGAGCGCCTTCAGTTCCTTTGGTATGTTTTTCTTGGTGCTCTTTGTGTTCACTATTATTTTATAGGTATTGTCACCGAATTTCAATCCATTTTTTTGATCGAAGTTCTCAAAAAAGTAAACAGGCTCGTTCAGACCGTATAGATCGAAGGTACAGATGAA
>JAUNBU010000154.1 GCA_030526925.1 Bacillota bacterium
TAAAGCAAGAAATACGTATTTGAATGTCACTGCTCCACAAGAACAATTAACCGCATCCAAAGAAATGAACATGGCAATTGGTAGGATATTGTTATTATCAGAACAATATCCTGATTTAAAAGCAGACGCAAGCTTCTTGAATTTACAAAATGAGCTTAGCGATATAGAAAAAGCTATTCTTACAGCCAGGGAGAATTATAACAATGCAGTAAATGAATATCAAACCCAAAAAGAGATGTTTCCATCAAATATTGTTGCATACTTCTTTGAATTCAAAAATTTTAGCTATTACGGCATAAATGAGACGGATGAAAAAGTTTTTTCAATAGAATTCAAATGATGTTTTGCAAACAAACAAAATGTAGAATTTTGTGATTTATGAAAGCAAAACGCTGTTAAATACACCTAACGGCGTTTTGCTTTCTGTTTTCCGACAAGAGCCATGCGTTATTTTCAAATCTTACAAATACTGTTGCACGCTCACAAATAATAAAGTGGAAAATCACCGCCCTATATGGTAAAATTCTTGCAGGCAGCAAATGCCAAACCTTTCTCGACCAAAGGAGACTTTTACATGAAGAAAATTGCGATCATAGATGGCAACAGCCTGATCAACCGGGCCTACTACGCCATGCAACGACCGATGATAACCAAAGACGGGATATTTACCCAGGGGATATTCGGCTTCCTCAATATGATGGAAAAAATCAAAAGGGACTACGAGCCGGAGTACATGGGCATCGCCTTCGACATGAAGGCGCCAACCTTCAGGCATAAGGAATACGACGCCTACAAGGCCGGACGGAAGAAGATGCCGCCGGAGCTTGCTATGCAGATACCGCTCCTCAAGGACGTGCTGCGGGCCATGAACATCAAACAGATGGAGATCGAAGGCTTTGAAGCAGATGACATCATCGGCACTGTGGCAAGAGAAGCAGAAGAAGCCGGAATGGAGCCCTGCATCATCACAGGCGACAAGGACGAGCTGCAGCTGGCGACCGACATCACCAAGGTCATCATCACCAAAAAAGGCGTTTCCGAATTTGAGCTGTACGATCGTCAAGCCATGATCGACAAATACGGTTTTACACCTCAGCAGTTCATCGACTTCAAAGGCCTCATGGGGGACCAGTCGGACAACATTCCCGGCATCCCGGGTGTGGGAGAAAAGACGGCGACCAAGCTGATACTGGAGTTCGGCAGCGTGGAAAACCTTCTGGAAAACGTGGAAAACATCACGCCGAAGGGCGTCAAAACTAAAGTTGAGGAAAACGCACAGATGGCGGTCATGAGCAAGCGGCTGGCAACCATCAATACCCACGTGCCCATCGAAGTGAATCTGGAGGAATTTCTGATAGAAGAGCCAGACTATGATGCACTGATCGAAATCTACACCAAGCTGGAATTCAATAAGTTCCTGAAAAAACTCAACGTCAGCGGCAGCGGAGTGAGCGTAGGCAAGCAGGCAGAGCCGGTGCTTTCCATAGATACGAAAGACTTCACTAAAATCCTCATCAAAGAAGACAGCCAGCTTGCGGACCTGCACTTTACAGGAGAAACGATCCTTAAGGTCTTCGGCGATTACAACCACCTGGCGCCTCCGATCATCGAGGGCGTATCTGCCATCAACGACGGCAAATATTACTACTTCGACTGCCAGAGTCTGACGGAGTTTTTCCCGTGGCTGGCTGGGCAGGAGACGACCTTCGCAGGTCACGACATCAAACGGGACTGCTTCATGCTCATGTGCAAAGGACTGACAGAGTTCGACACGTCATTCGATACGGCAGTCGCCCAGTACGTGCTGGATTCAGGGCGCAGCAACTACAGCCTGGCAGCCCTTTCCAACGAGTACCTTCACGTGTCGGTGGAGGAGGAAAAGGACTTTCTGGCGGACAACGGCCAGGTGGACATGTTCAAGAATATGATAGAAACCTACAGCAACTACGGATTCCAAGTGTGCTCGGCCATCCTGAACCTGAAGGAGGCACAGAAGGCGGCGCTGGAGGCGGAGAACCTGGAAAAGGTCTTTTATCAAGTGGAGATGCCGCTGGTCATGGTCATGGCGGCCATGGAAAAGGAAGGCTTCAGAGCAGACAAGGAAGAACTGACGCGCTTTGGAAAGGTGCTGACGGAGGAAATCGACAAGCTGACGTCAAGCATCTTCGAGATGGCAGGGGAGACTTTCAACCTCAATTCGCCATACCAGCTGGGGGATGTGCTCTTTGAAAAGCTGGGGCTTCCTGCGGGAAAGAAGAGCAAGCGGGGATATTCTACCAGCGCAGACATTTTGGAAAAGCTTCGAGAAAAGCATCCGATCGTTCCGGCTGTTTTGGAGTACAGAACACTTTCCAAGCTGAAAAGCACATATATCGACGGGCTGATCCCTCTCATCAGCAGGGAGGATGGCAAGGTCCACGCCCATTTCAACCAGACGGTAACTACCACCGGGCGTATCAGCTGTACCGAGCCCAATCTACAGAACATCCCAATCAGACAGGAGCTGGGGAGAAAGCTGCGAAAGGCGTTCATTCCGGAAAACGAACACTGCGTGCTGGTGGGGGCGGACTATTCCCAGATCGAGCTGCGGGTGCTTGCCCACATGTCGGGGGATGAAGTGCTGATCAAGGCGTTCAACGACGGAGAAGACATCCACCGGGCGACGGCTGCCAACGTGCTGGGAGTGCCGGAGGGCGAGATCACCATCGAGCAGCGAAGCAGGGCCAAGGCGGTCAACTTCGGCGTCATCTACGGCATGAGTTCTTTTGGCCTTTCCACGGAGCTTGACATCAGCAGAAAGGATGCGGAATCCTATATCAACACCTACTTTGAAAAGCACACAGCCGTCAAAGCCTTTATGGACGGACAGGTGGAGCTTTGCAAGGAAAAGGGCTACGTGACGACGCTGATGGGGCGCAAACGCTATATCAAGGAAATCAATGCGTCTCAGTATATGGTGCGGCAGGTGGGCGAACGGCTCGCCATGAACACACCGATCCAGGGAAGCGCTGCCGACATCATCAAGCTGGCCATGGTCAAGGTGTTCCGGGCCATCAAGGAAAAGGGCTTAAAGTCGCGGCTTATCTTGCAGGTCCACGATGAGTTGATTATCAATACCTATGAGGATGAGCGCCAGACAATCGAAGATCTGTTGGTGGAAAACATGGAGTCGGCTTATGAGCTGGCGGTGAAGCTGAAGGCAGACTTGAACGAAGGCAGCAATTGGTACGAGTTGAAATAGAATCACAGGTAAGGAAACCATGAAAATAATAGGTCTTACAGGCGGCATCGGCACGGGGAAATCCACCGCTGCCGCCTATTTAAAAAGCAAAGGTTTTGCTCATATAGATGCGGATGAGATCAGCAGGGGATTGACGGCTGACGGAAGTCCTATGCTGAGGCGACTTGAGCGTGTTTTCGGCCCTGCTGGAGAGATGGGAGAGCCGGGGACGGAGATACTGCTTCCGGATGGGAGGCTTGACCGGAAAGCGCTGGCATCCCTGGTGTTTTCCGATGAGAAAAAACGCAAGAAGCTGGACGAGATGATGTTTGGGGAGATCATCAGGGAGATAGACCGGCAAATCGAGGCGTATCAGCAGATGGATAAGGCAGAAAAAGAAAGCGCCTGCGCAGAGCAAAAGGACTGCGAGCAACCCAAAGCCGCAGCAGCCCCGGCGCAGCCTTTCCATGAATGTTTCGGTATCCTGCTGGACGCACCGCTGCTTTTCGAAGGAAATCTGGACCAGAAATGTGATCTGGTGATCCTGCTGACCGCCAGCGAACAGATACGAATCGACCGCGTCTGTCAGAGAGACGGCGTGACGGCGCGGGAAGTCCGCAACAGGATCAACAGCCAGATGAGCGATGAAGATAAGAAAAAGCGAGCCGATATCATCATCGACAACTCCGGCAGCCAAAAGCAGCTGTACGAAAGGCTGGACCAGATGATGAAAGCCATTGCCCGGACCTGATCAACCTGCGAAAAACCATGGAGCAGATGGAGATTTTTAAATAAAGAGCACAAGAGGAGCTTTTGGAAATAGGTCCATAAATACGAGAACTGAGGTAAGGCATATGGACAAAATAGATATGACGTTTATGGAGATGGTAAGGTTTGATGCGGGGGATGCCCGCAGGATCCAGCACTTTACAAAGGTGCATGCCTATGCGCATCTGATTGGCGCAGCAGAAGGTTTGGACGAGAAAACGCAGCAGACATTGGAGTTGGCGGCTGTCGTACATGATATCGGCATCATTCCCGCGGAAAAGAAATACGGATATCAGAACGGCAAAATTCAAGAGGAAATGGGTCCGGCGTTGGCAATAGAACTATTGGAAAGAGTCGGAATAGAAAAGGACGTGATAGAGCGGGTCGCATTTCTCGTAGCGCACCACCATACATGGAAAGGCGTGGATTCCGTGGATTGGCAAATACTTTTGGAAGCGGATTTTCTCGTAAACAGCCTTGAAAAGGGCATGGCAATCAATACCATCGAAAACACGATGAACAAGCTATTCAAGACAGAAGCAGGGATACAGCTTTGCAAGGAGATGTACGGGCTGTAGAGATGTAAAAATGATCGTTCAGAGTGTGGACCGGCAAAATACCGGCCACACTCATTTATTATGGGAAAATATTGAATACGTGGCAATTGCCTGCTTACAAGATTTTTCCTACGATGATTTCTGCATAGTTCCAGGTGATATTGTTGGTTTCGTTTCTAAGGGTGATGGTGCTGGGAACAGAGGAGGCTCCGACGCTGACTCGGATGGCAGTATCGCCGCTGACACGGCGCTGCTGACCGCTGCTGTTTAGTCTGGCAGAAGTAGAAGAGTCGTTGATGCGGTTGCCGTCCTGGTAGACAGCCACCGTAGCGGTCAGGGGATAGGTGGCAGTTCCGGAGCCGGTGATCTGTCCGTTGTAGTAGAGGATATAAAGGCCTTCTTCATTGAGTGTGATGTTGGCTGTGTTTTCCGTGTGGGCTATGCTGTCGCCTTGTGTTTCGGCATTGGATGCAAAGGTCACCGGTGCGTTGGCTGTCAGGGTTTGAGTGGCGCTGTTGGTAGTTACCAGGGTGTCAGGGGTCAGCGTTTCACCGGTCGG
>JAUNBU010000155.1 GCA_030526925.1 Bacillota bacterium
AAGGCTGCTGAAAAACGGATGGCCGAAAAGCGTGCTGCCGACAGAGCAAAAAGAGACGGCGCCAGAAAGGAAGGCGGCAGGACCTCAGACAGAAAGACCTCGGATCGAAGACCTTCCGACAGAAAAGCGCCTGCCAGAGGCGGCAGACCGGGAGATAAAGACAAGCGGACCGATCGTCCGGACAGACCGGCAAGACCTGCGGCCAGGAAAAGCGAGGGCGGCGGTGATGTGATCGCTACCAAACCGACAGCCCATAAGAGCGATAAGGGCAAGGGCAAGGAAAAGGAACGGGATAAGTTTGCTAAGCTGGAACGAGGCGGCAAGAAGGGGAAGGTTGCACCTAGATCCCTGGAAAAACAGACGCGAGCTAAGAGACATAACAAGCCGAAGCCTGCTCCGGAACCGGAAGTGGAAGTTGTTGAACTGCCGGTAGGAACCGTGCTGATCAACGTGCCGATCACAGTTGCCGGATTCGCAGAGCAAACCCAGACTACCGTTTCACAGATCATCATGACGCTGATGAAGATGGGAGTCATGGCCAATGTGAACCAGAACCTGGATGAAGATACGGTAACGCTTCTGGCGGATGAAATGGGAATACAGGTTGCCATAGGTAACGTCAAGGAAGAGGAGACTGAAGAAGGCATTGAACAATTCGAGGATAAGGACGAGGATCTGAAGGGCAGAGCGCCGATCATCACCGTTATGGGTCACGTAGACCACGGTAAGACATCCTTGCTTGATGCTATCAGAAAGACCAATGTGACAGCCTCCGAATCAGGCGGTATCACCCAGCATATCGGTGCTTCCGAGGTAGAGATCAACGGACAGAAGATCGTATTCCTGGATACACCGGGACATGAAGCTTTTACAGCAATGAGAGCCAGAGGTGCACATTCTACGGATATTGCGGTTCTGGTAGTTGCGGCAGACGACAGCGTCAAGCCGCAGACTATAGAGTCCATCAGCCATGCCAAGGCGGCAGGCGTGCCTATTATAGTAGCCATCAACAAGATGGATAAACCGGGAGCCAATCCTGATATAGTGAAGAAGGATCTGGCGGACCATGGAGTACTGGTAGAAGACTGGGGCGGCGAAGTGATCAGCGTGCCTGTTTCCGCTAAAACAGGAGACGGTATCGTGAACCTGCTTGAGATGATCCTGCTGCAGTCGGAAGTTTTGGAGCTAAAAGCCAACCCTGACAGACTGGCGCTGGGAACTGTTCTGGAAGCGCGTCTTGACAAGGCAAAGGGTCCTGTGGCAAGTCTTCTGGTGCTTAACGGTACGCTGAAGTCAGGTACCAGCATTGTGGCGGGTACATGCTCCGGTAAGATCAGGCTCATGACCAATCATAAGGGTGAGAAGATCCGTCAGGCAGGACCGGCAACGGCCGTCGAAGTTCTGGGACTTACGGAAGTGCCTCATGCCGGAGATGTGTTCAATGCGGTCAAGGACGACAGGATCGCCAGAGAAATAGCAGAGAGGCGGCAGAACAAGGTTAGAGAAGAAGTAATGGCAAGAAACTCCAGTACAACACTGGAGGAGCTGTTCAGCAATATCAAGGAAGGCGAAGTGAAGGAATTGAACCTGATCATCAAGGGCGACGTACAGGGCTCCGTGGGCGCTATCGTTTCCTCACTGGAGAAGCTTTCCAACGACGAAGTACGGGTGAAGATCGTTCACACCGGTGTTGGTACTGTCAACGAATCGGATATCATGCTGGCGGGAACGTCAGGTGCGGTTATAATCGGATTCAACGTGAGACCGAGCGCAGCGGTAAGTGCTGCTGCCGAGCGGGAGGGTATCCAGATAAGGACCTACAGAGTCATCTACGACATCATCGACGATGTGGAAAATGCCATGAAGGGTATGCTGGATCCTGAATTTAAAGAAGTGGTTCTGGGTACAGTAGAGATAAGAAATACCTTCAAGGTTCCCGGCGTAGGCATCGTAGGCGGAGCATATGTAACAGACGGTAAGGTGGTCCGCAACGAGCAGATCCGTCTCGTAAGAGATGGTATCGTGATCCACGAAGGTAAGATCGCATCCCTGAAGAGGTTCAAGGACGATGCCAAGGAAGTGGCACAGGGCTACGAATGCGGTATCGGCATTGAGAATTACAACGACATCAAAGAGGGCGATGTGATCGAATGCTTCACAATGGAAGAAATCAAAAGAGACTAGGAGGCCGTATCATGGCAAAAGGGCATAGAATGGAACGGCTGGGAGAGGAAATCAGAAAGATCATCAGCGACCTTCTGCTGAAGGAACTGAAGGATCCCAGATTTTCTGCGATGATCAGCATCACCGCTGTAGAGGTGACCAGCGACGGAAGCTATGCGACCGTGTACTTTTCCGTATTGGGGTTGGATCCACAGAAGAACAAGGAACAGGAGCAGCAGGATGTGATCGAGGCTTTGCAGCATGCTAAGGGCATAATACGCAGGGAGATCGGCAGAAGCATCAAGCTGCGGCATGTACCTGACTTGATTTTCAAGGTGGATAAGTCTCTGGAATATGGGAGACACATAGAAGAGATCATCGACGAACTGGACATCAAACACGACGAAGAGGACGACGAAATCCAATGAAAAACAACGTCTCACTGAAGGAAATAGGAGAAGCTTTAAAGGCTGCGGAAAGCGTGCTGATATTTCCCCATGTCAACCCGGATGGGGATGCACTGGGATCTGCGGCAGCGCTTTGCTGCGCTCTGAGAAGGAGCGGCAAGAATGCCTGGATACTGATGGAGGAGGAAACTCCGGAGTATATAGGCTTTCTTGATAAGGGCTATTGCACCAGGGATAAGGACTGTGTCGGCATCCCGGATGTGTGTATTTGCGTGGATTGCAGCGAAGAGGACAGATTTCCGGGCAGGGCCGATGCGTTTCGCAGAGGGAAGGTGAGGCTCACCCTAGATCATCACGCTGTAGACCGGGGTGCGGGAGACTATTATTATGTGGATCCGTCTGAGGCAGCTGCCGCTCAAATAGTATTCAAGCTTTTGAAAGAAATGGGAGAGCCTTTGGAGTCTGCCATCGCCGAGCCGCTTTACGCGGGGATCGTTACGGACACGGGCAGCTTCCAGTATTCCAACACCACGGCTGAGACCCACAGGATAGTAGGAGAGCTGTTTGAAGCCGGGATAGATCATACGGGAATCATGATACGCTTGTATCAAAACGTGAGCTTCAAGAAGGTGGAACTGCAGAGACGTATCCTGGAGACCATGGAGGTCTTTGCAAAGGGAAGGGCTGCCATCGCATACGTGACGGAGGAGATGCTCAAGGAGACAGGGGCTGTCTTGGATGATGCGGAAGGCACAGTGGACATCCTTAGAAACATAGAGGGCGTGGAAATCGCCGCCTTCCTCAAGGAAAAGCCGGAAGAGGTCAAGGTCAGCATGCGAGCCAAGTCCTATGGCAACGTAGACGTCATAGCCAGAAAGTTCGGAGGTGGCGGACACATCAAGGCGGCAGGCTGCACCATGGAGCTGCCGGTTGCGGAAGCGGCAGATATACTTAAAAAGGAAATCATTGCGTCCTTCGGGGCGTTGGAGAACGATTAAATGAAGGACGGAATCATCGTACTTAACAAACCGCAGCATTGGACTTCCCATGACTGCGTGGCTGTGGTGCGCAAAGCTACCGGCGTCAAGCGTGTGGGGCACGGAGGAACACTGGATCCCATGGCGGAAGGCGTTTTGCCTGTGTTCATCGGCAAAGCGGCCAGGATAATGGAATATCTGGATGCTGATTACAAGACATATGTCTGTAAGGTTCGGTTGGGCGTGAAGACGGATACACAGGATATCTGGGGGCAGTTGCTTGCGGTCGGAGATACTTCTGCCATCGGCTTTGAGGAAGTGAAGGCTGCGTTGCTGTCCTTTACTGGCGAGATAGAGCAGATTCCTCCCAAATATTCGGCACTGAAGATCAACGGGAAGAAGCTGTATGAATATGCCAGAGAAGGAAAAGACGTAGAAATCAAACCGCGGAAGATACATGTCGCACACATCAAGGTCCTCAGCGAGAAGCTGGAGCGAGCGGAGAAGTCCGGTTCTGCAGAAACTGAGGTGTCTGCGGGCAGCATGGAGTTTCCGGGAGCTGCGGAGGCAGGGGGTCATGTAGAGCTGACCTTTGAAGTAAAGTGCTCCAAGGGGACATACATCAGGACCATCTGTCACGACCTGGGGGAAAAGCTGGGGTGCGGTGCTGCCATGGCAGCGCTGACCAGGACCAAAAGCGGGACATTTGATCTAGAGAATGCCCTTTCCCCGGAAGAAATCAAGACTATGAGCGAGGAAGATATCTTTGACACTTTGATAGCTGCCGATAAGCCGCTTGTGAACCTGGGCATCGCCGGAATGGAAAGCGACCGGGCGGCGTACTTTTGCAGGGGAAACAGCATCAGATGGGAGCAGGTGACGGTGGAAAAAGCGCCGGAGGATCTCGGTGCGTATGTGAATGGCAAGGGGATACCTTTTGACAGGATATACAGGGTCTACGATTTGGGAACGGAGGATTTTCTGGGAACGGGATACTATGACGATAAAGAGCAGGTTTTGAAGGCAGATAAGGTCTTCGCATAATGAGGCGCAGAGAATGAAGATTTTTAATTCACTGGAAGAAATATCGAATATAGAAGATACGGTACTTGCCCTGGGCAACTTTGACGGAGTCCACAAGGGGCATCAGCTGATCATAGAGAGAACGGTGAAGAGCGCTGAAGCCGCAGGCTTGAAGAGCGCCGTTTTTACGTTTTCCAACCATACCCGGACCTTGCTGAAGAAGCTGCCGCCGGTGAAGAATATCCTCTACGCTGAGGAAAAGGCTGCGATCATTGAGTCCATGGGGGTGGACTATCTGTTCAACATACCTTTCACCCGGGAGATACTGATCATGTCGCCGGAGGAGTTTATCGATGAGATATTGGTCAAAAAATTCAAAATAAGAGAGGCTTATTGCGGATTCAATTACCGGTTCGGGTACAAGGCGGCAGGAACGCCTGAGGTTTTGATGCGGGAAGGCATGAAACGTGATTTCGGGATCCACGTCCAGGAGCCGTATAAGATCGACG
>JAUNBU010000156.1 GCA_030526925.1 Bacillota bacterium
CAAGTGAGCACTACGTGCGAATAACTCACCGAAGGTGATTTTGTTATATTTTCCTTAATGTTCCTGACCGGTGCAAGCTGGCATAACCTCGCTTGAATAAATTGTGTTTTTGAGGTATTCAGGGCATATAAAAATCGCGATTTTGCGAAAGCGGCTTGACACTCAGGGAAAGTTTATCCAAAATAAACGCAGGAGGTCAGTTATGGACGAAGATTTGATATATGAAATATTGTCTGTAGTCGAAGAGATTCCGGAGGGCTGTGTCGCCACCTATGGGCAGATCGCACAGCTGATCGGCAGACCGAAAAATTCCCGGCTGGTCGGCAAGGTTCTCAGCATGGCGGAGTATTACGGCGAGTACCCCTGCCACAGGGTAGTCAATCATGCAGGCAGGCTGGTTCCCGGCTGGGTCGAACAGGAAGAACTGCTGCTGCGAGAAGGTGTAGCTGTAAAGGAAGACCGCCACGTCGATTTGAAGCGGTATCAGTGGGACTGCTGACCCTCAGAGCGGGCGCCTAGTTTTATTCATCACCCAAAAGAAAAACGCCCTCAAAAGGCGTCTTTCTTCGTCATCATCATTATTTACTATTTTGTAGGAGGTGTAATCCTATAGAGCAATGGATCATGGTGTGTTAGGAAGGGCTGCCTTTGTTATTTTGGGGATTTGAGAAGAAGAAGTTTTTTTATTTTCGGCAGCCCCTTCATCCATTTGTCTCCAACAAGGTGTGCTCCCTTGCTGTGACTATATAATAGCAATCGAATATGCGTGTTTCAGGTTGCTCGTGTGAAGAGTTATTGAAAACGGCATGTCAAATCAATGACTGTCCGCTGCGCCGGGCGCCCGTCAGGATTGCCTTGATTCCAGCAGGCCCAGGTCCTTTTTCCAGTTCAAAATCCGTCGAACCGACTGATCGATGCGCTCTTCAGAGATGATCCCGCCCTTTACAGCATCCAGGACCGCTCCGTACTGGTCCCGAAAATCCCCCGTACACAGAATATCGTTTCCGGCAATCACAGCGGCGACAGCTCCGTCCATCTCCGGGTAATAGTCGGCAATGGCGCCCATGGAAAGGTCATCCGTAATGATTACGCCGTCAAACTTCATGTCGTAGCGCAGGATGTTGTGGATCGCCGGGGAAAGGGATGCAGGGCGCTCTCCGTCGATGGCTCGCACTATGTTGTGGGAGACCAAAACAGACGGTGCTCCTGCCTCTATTCCTGCTGCAAAAGGCAGGAAGTCGTTTGATTCAAGCTGCTCCAAAGAGCGAGCATCGATGGCAAAACCATTGTGGGTGTCCGCTGCATTACCGTAGCCCGGGAAATGTTTCAACGAGCATCCCATGTTATCCTCCAGGCAAGCCTTTACAGTCTCAGTCGCAAACTGGGAAGTGACCTCTGCGCTCTGGCCAAGACTTCGTGGGTACATGAAATCGGCAGGATCCGTGGAAATGTCACAGACCGGCGCCAGGTTCAGATCGATACCCATTTCCGACAGCAGGGCATTCTTTTCGTGAGTTTCATCTATAACGGCGTCCATCCCGCCCGCATCGAACAGATCCCGCGGCGACTGAAAAGCCTTTTCCCGAAACCCCGCATTGCCGCTGACTCGCACCACCGTTCCACCTTCTTCATCTACCGCCGCAATAGGCGTGATGGCGCTGGCCTCGTCGATGGCATCGAGAGAAGCTTTGAAGCTTTCCATATCGCTGTTCTCAAAGCTGGCCTTAAAGAAAAGCACGCTGCCCAGATGGTACTGGCTGACCGTTTCCGGGGAAGGGGTGCCGCCGTAAAAGCAGCCCATGAACATTTGCCCCACCTTTTCATCCAGGGTCATTTCCTCCAGAAGCGCCTCCACATCAGGGTCCCGATCACGCTCCAGCACATCCGATAGTGTGACACCGGATCCGGACTGAGGCAGATTGTCTTTTATCAAAAGGAATGCTCCGACGATTAGAAGCAAAAACATGATAATGATGAGAATGACAAGTGTTCTGATTTTCATTACTTCTCCTCCCCTATATGCTTAAAAGCATCTTTGTCTAATTTTACCACAAGATCGGGGTTTGGAACAGAGCGTAAATTCATTAAAAAGCAAGCTGATTTTGCTGCTTTTATCGCAAAATCGGGCGCAGCTTTCTCACTAAAATAGAAGCGGCGAGTATCTTGATGGCGTCGCCCGGCAGAAACGGAATGACGCAGGCGATCAGAGAAGCCCACAGATCGGTCCCTGTGCTGAACATGAACCAGGCGGTGCCCAGTGCGTAGCAGACGGTCAGCCCCACTATCATGGAAAGGGCACACAGGGCAAGGTCTTTGGTATTTCGTCTTTTTTCTGAACGGCGCACCTTGCCGAACCATTTGTCGAGAATCAACCCAATCAAAAACACAGCGGCGATGTAGCCTGCGATGTATCCTCCGGTGGGTCCCACAAGAACGCTGAATCCACCGCGGAATCCGGAAAAAACCGGAACTCCGGCAGCGCCCAGCAGAACGTAGACGATGATGCTGATGCTGCCGTATTTCTTGCCCAGAATGCCGCCCGTCAGAAATACGGCCAGCGTCCCCAGATTCAGAGGGATCGGCGTGAAGCCCAGAGGGATCGTGATAAAAGAGCAGATGGCGGTCAGTGCGGCGAACAGCCCGCACAGCACCAGCCAGGTAGGATTGGAATATGTCTGTTTTCCCGCAGTCATCATTTTGTCTGTATCCTTTCTTGTTCCATTCTTTTATAAGTTACGAACCGATCATCGCATTGCAGCCAGCCGCCAACCCGCAGGTCGACACCGCAGCACGTCAGGCTTACAATCTGCGAACCGTAGCAACCCATTAGGCTCAAGCTGCCATTGCTGCGCCGTTTGCCGCTGCCGGTGCCTAGGTCGTCGTCGCTTGCCGCTGCCGGCCTCATGCCGTATTCATGCCGCCGTCCCGCCGCAGGCGTCCCGCCGCCTCGCTACAGCTTGACCGACACTTCTCCCGTTGTGAGCACTTCCCGGGTGCCGTCGGCATATAAAACACACAGCCCACCGTCATCGTCAATGTCAAGAGCCCGGGCAGGAACGCCGATGCCCTCCTTTTCCAAATCGACTTTGTAAGCGCCCTTGTAGACCTTTATGGTCTTTCCAAGAAGCAAGCTCCTTTCCCGGTAGGCGTCCATAAAGGTCCGCTCCTCGATGCGCTCCGTCAGATCCAAAAGCCTGCTCATGATCTCAGCCGCCAGCTCCGACTTGGAATACGCACCCTCCACGGCTCCCGCCACCTCCAGCAGCTCCTCCGGGAAATCCTTCAGCGTGGTATTGATTCCCATGCCGATGACAAGGGTTTCGATCTGCCCCGTCTCAAAGTCGTTGATGCCCTCCGTCAAGATGCCGCAGACCTTTTTTCCATCCACGAACACATCGTTGACCCACTTGATTTTAGCATCCGCTCCGCAGACTTTTTCCAGAGACTCGGCGACGGCCACAGCTGCTGCCGAGGTGACCAGCACCGAACGGCTCAGATCGAAATCCGGCTTGACGATCAGGCTCATGTAAAGGCCTTCCCGCGGCGAGAAAAAGCTTCTTCCCAGCCGTCCCCGGCCTGCCGTCTGCTGACGTGCGATGATGACGGTACCGTGGTCCGCCTTTTCCAGAGCCAGCCGCTTCCCCTGCAAATTGGTGGAATCCAAAGTGTCGTAGATGTGGATGTGGTTGTTTTTGTAGCGGGCAGGCAGATGGATCCGCAGACTTTCCTCGGTGATGCGCCACCGGTCCTCCATCAGAAGATACCCCTTGTTGGTAACGGCCTCGATGGGGTAGCCCTCCTCACGCAGAGCTTTAATAGCCTTCCAGACGGCGGTGCGCGAAACCTTCAGCCTTTCCGAAAGCTCCTCGCCGGAGAGAAATTCCTCTTTGTTTTTTTCAAGCGCCTGCAAAACGGATTCCTTGACGGTCATAAGCAGCTCCTTCCTGTGTTTCGTCCCATGGCAGAATTGTAAACCTAAAGAAGAGAATTGTCAACCTCAAATTGTAAAGGGCACGCTGCCAAAATCAGTATAATCAATGGAAGCAAAAAAGAGCACCTGCAGGCAAGCAAATGCTCTCATTTATACCCATATGCAATATCACATGCGTGGTATTTCCCAGGTTTCAATAAACCCTACCGATACGAGTGAGCGCGAGGTGCGAATAACTCACCGAAGGTGATTTTACTCTAAAACATCGGTCAGCCGTCCGATTCGCGACCGCTCTTTATTGAATCTTCGAATCTGCGCCATTACGCTGGGAATCCTCTGTATTTTCTGACTGGAACAACTCCTGTTCCAATTCTTTTAGTACATCTTCCTTCACGCCGGTATATTTCTGGATCGCATCAAAAGGAACGTGGTCTGCCAGCATAGTTTTGGCGATCTTGTTTCGTTCTTCTCTTGTCCCTGTTTCGATGCCTTCTGCGATCCCTTCGCGTTTGCTGAATTCGGCTCTCAATTCGATCTCTTCATCCAATCTCATGGCTTGCCTCCTCCATTCATCATCTTCACGGTTCAATCTGGTGACTTCTTTGTCTAAATCGCAGATCAAACCGTCTCCCTCATCTATCTCATTTTCATTGATATACCGGAAAAGCGCTTTCAGCTCCTTCGGTATGTCTTTCTTGGTACTCTTCGTGTTCACTATTATTTTATAGGTTTTGTCGCCGAATTTCAATCCATTTTTCTGATCGAAGTTCTCAAAAGAATAGACGGGCTCGTTCAGACCGTATAAATCGAAGGTACAGATGAAGATGACGTATGTAGTTTTCAATTGGGTGTACTTCCCGCCCTTTGGGAGCTGCTCCATGTCCATGTGGCTGCCGTAGTATCTGGAGCGCAGCGGGATGTCATAGTATTTGCCGCACTGCATCTCGATGTTGTACCAGGTGGTCTCTCCTCTGAACAGGATGTCCAGCCGCACGCCACGACAGAACACATCGAAATCCATGGTCTTCTGGGAGTCTACCTGTGTATTCTCATCTGGGAGCTCCCCCTGCTGAGCTTCCTGAGCCTCTT
>JAUNBU010000157.1 GCA_030526925.1 Bacillota bacterium
ATGAGGAAAGGATAAGGTGAGGAAATGAGTAAAGTACCGTTTTGTCCGTGTGAGGACACCGGCTGTCAGTTCAACCCGGCAAATCACGATCAGGGATGTACCCTGTGCGTGGAGGACAGTTTGAAAGAAGGCGAGATACCTAAGTGCTTTTTCCTGAAAGTCGTTGACAGCGTAGAAGGATACGAAGACTGGAGCTTCGAACACTTCGCCAAAGACGTTTTGAAGCAGTAGCAGAGATGCCGCCACAGTTTGCTTTTATGCGTTTGCATCTATAAATACAGCCACAAAAAGGGCGGGGAGTTTTCCCCGCTCTTTGTCGCATCGAATTTTATCTAATGCGGCAGCCTCGTTTTGGCGCTTTCAAAGCGTGCTAGTCGTCAGATGACTCTGCCCAGGACTCGAAGGACCAGTCGATCTTGTCTCCCGCAGCCACGGTGTAATCTCCGGCGCTTTCCATAACCATTTCGTCGTTGACTTCATAGACCCAGCCTGCCGTGTCGGTCTGGGCAACGCCGTTGATGGACGTCACGTAAGGCGTGCTGCTGGACTCGTCCATGATGATCTCTCCCTCGTTGGCATCCGCATAAGCGTTGAGCACGTCCAGAACGGAACTGCCGTCGGCAACGTCGATGCTCAGGTCGTCCACATCGGCAACACCGGATTCATCCGGGAAGTCGATGTCGATGGTAACGGAGATGGTTGCCGCATCATCTGCGCTGCCGCTGTCAGAGCTTCCTCCGCCGCAGGACACCATGGCAACAGCCATGATAAGCGTTAAAATCATAATCAGTAATTTCTTCATAGTACCCTCCTAATAAATTTTTATAAAGCTTGTCAATACACGTACACCTTTGGGAGCCTTTGCCCGAAGGCGCAAACGATCTCGTAGTTGATGGTGCCCGTGGCTTTACCGATGTCGTCAGCCAGGATCTCGTAAATGCCGTCTTTACCGATGATCGTAACCTCGTCGCCGATACGCGCATATGGCACATGGGTCACGTCGATCATGCACTGATCCATGCAGATGTTGCCCGCGATAGGTGCGAACACACCATTGACGATGACCTTGCCCTTTGCAGAATAAGGACGAGGGAAGCCGTCGGCGTAGCCCAGCGGAATGGTGGCGATCACGCTGTCCTGGGTGGTGGTGAACTTACGCCCGTAGCTGATGGACGTGCCCGCCGGAACCCTTTTGATCTGGACGATATTTGCCTTTACAGACATGGCAGGCTTCAGCTCCAGCCGGCTTCTGTCCACCTCGTCCGACGGATAGCACCCGTAGAGGATGATGCCCGGGCGGACCATGTCGTAGTGAGCCGAAGAAATCTCCATGACGGCAGCGCTGTTTGCCAGAGTCCGGACCGGAATATCGATGCCCTCGTTGAGCAGCTGCTTGTAAAACACCATGTAGCGCTGTTCCTGAACGGTGGCGTAGGTCTTGTCCGCTGCGTCTGCCGTGGCGAAATGGGAAAACAGCCCCTGTATCTTGAAATTAGGGAGCCGCTGCATCATCTTGATATCCTCGATAGATGCTGCATCGTCCGGATTGTAGCCGATACGACCCATGCCCGTATCAACCGCCACAAAGCCCTTGATGAGCATGTTTTCCTTAGCGGCTGCTTTGGAAATGGCCTCTGCGTTTTCGAAGTCGCATACTACCGGTGTCAGCCGGTGCTCCACGATGGTATCCACGTATGGATCGGGCGTAAGCCCCAGGATCAAAATTTCCTCCGTGACGAATCCGGCTTCCCTCAGACGTATGGCCTCCGATAAGGTGGCAACGCCGAAGGAATCTACACCGTTGGCCCTCAGCACGGTAGCGACCTTGACTGCGCCGTGACCGTAGCCGTCCGCCTTGATGATGCCTGTGATTTTCTTGCCGGGGCCTACCTTCGCCTTGATCTGCTTGATGTTGAAATCAAGGTTGGTGACGTTGATCTCCGCCCAGGCGGCCCGAATGGCTTCTTTGTACATTCTTATACACCCCTCTCTCCCCTGCATTTTTGGCAAGGGCAGTCGTTGAATTATTATGTAAAGTGCTCGTGCTGCGGCCTTCAGTGCTCGTGCTGCTCCAACGCCGTATCCGGCAAAAAGCACGTCGATGGTCAGGTCGGCTTCTCAGTCGTCTTCCTGCACATGGCCCGGCAGTCGGCCTATCATCCTACCACTGATAAGCAGCGCCGAACGGTTTGCCGGCGATCAGCTTGCCCTGGCCCTTGTGCCCCGTGTAGCGTGCCTTTTCCACGATCTTCTGACCCCGCAAAAGTACGGTCTCCGGACGGCCCTTCTGCTTGAAGCCCTCAAACGGGCTGTAGTCCACGCCTTCCAGATTTGTTTCGGCGCTGATGACGCCCTCGTAGTCCGGATCGAAAATGACTATGTCCGCATCAAAGCCCGGTGCCAGCTGACCCTTCTTTTCCAGACCGTTGATCTTGGCAGGCATGGTGGCGAACAGATCCACCAGTCGGCTTCTGGAAAGTTTTCCTTGGCAGACGCCGTAGGTCCACAGGATGTTGAGTCTGTTCTGCAGGCTGGGTGCGCCGTTAGGGATGTCGGCAAATGAATTGCCTTCTCCGAAGCCCATGTGCTTCTGTTCTGCAAAGTCGAATCCGCAGTGGTCGGAGCTGATGGCGTTGAGCCACTTCCTGTCTACCGCTTCCCACAGAGCGTCACGATGCTCCCGGGTCCTCAGTGCCGGTGAGCAAACGTACTTGGCGCCCTCGAAGTTTGGCTTCGCCAGGTCTTCCGTATCCAGCACCAGATAGTGGGCGCATGTCTCACCGAAAATTCGCTGGCCGTTGTTGTAGGCGGCCTTGATTTCCTCCAGCGCCTCCCGGCAGGTAACGTGCACCACGTAAAGGGGTGCGTCTGCCATTTCCGCCAGATAGATGGCGCGCCTGGTGGCCTCTGCCTCTACAACAGGAGGTCTGCTGACTGCGTGATAATAAGGGTCCGTCTTGCCCTCGGCGATCAGCTTTTTAGTCGCAACATCGATCATGTCAGCGTTTTCCGCATGGACCATGACCGTGACGCCTGCTTCCTTTCCCTTGTAAAGGGCACGCAGGATGGCGTCGTCGTCGGCGTGGAAAAACATGCCTTTGTATGCCATGAAAAGCTTCATGGTGGGATAGCCGGCTTCCGCCAGCTTAGGGATTTCTTCGATTACCTCGTCTCGCGGGTCAGTCATTACGCTGTGGAAAGAGTAGTCCACCATAGCAATGCCGTCGGCGTCGGTCTTTCGGTAGTCCTCGATGGTCTCCACAAGGCCCTTGCCCTTTTCCTGGTTGACGAATTCGATCAGTGTGGTGGTGCCGCCTACGGCTGCTGCGTTGGAGGTCTCGAAGCCCCGCACCTTGCTGCCTTTGTAGGTAAAGGAAAAGTGTACGTGCTGGTCAACGCCGCCGGGGAGTACGTACTTGCCCGATGCGTCTATGACGTCGTCGCCGTCTTTGGCGGTCAGGTCCTTGCCGATGGCGGAAATGGATTCGCCCACTACGTAGATGTCGGCTTTTTCCTCGCCCTCTGCAGTTACAACGATCCCGTTTTTGATCAATAGTGCCATGGTGTACCTCCTTTGTGGGTGTGCATAGATTTGCTGCGGCGGTGATACCTGCCGTCCTGCCGAACTACAGCTGCGGCGTCCGTTTGATGATGTCGTCTCTGCCCGGTCCGTTGGACACGTAGGTTATCGGGAAGCCTATCAGCCTTTCGATCTCGTTGACATAATTCTGCGCTTCCGCAGGAAGCTTGTCAAACTCCCGGATGCCGGAGATGTCGCATTTCCAGCCCGGTAATTTCCTGAGGACCGGTTTTGCCCTTTCCAGGCCCGTAGTGTTAGGGAACCTATCGGTCACCTTTCCATCTATTTCGTAGCCCATGCAGATGGGAATTTCGTCCAGATAGCCCAGCGGGTCCATGACGGTGAAAGCAACCTCCGTGGTGCCTTGGGTCATGCAGCCGTATCTCGTTGCCACTGCGTCGAACCAGCCCACTCTTCGCGGACGGCCCGTAGTCGCTCCGTACTCGCCGCCGTCGCCGCCACGCTTCCGAAGCTCCTCCGCCTCGGCTTCATCGAGTATCTCGCTGACAAAAGCGCCGCCGCCCACTGCACTGGAGTAGGCCTTTACCACGGTGATGATGTCGGTGATGGCGTAAGGCGGAACGCCGGCTCCGATGGCTCCGTAAGCCGCCAGGGTGGAAGAAGATGTGACCATAGGGTAGATGCCGTGGTCCGTGTCCTTAAGCGCCCCCAGCTGACCTTCAAGCAAAATCTGCTTGCCGTCGGCCAGCGCCTGGTGGAGAAACTCCGCCGTGTCGCAGACGTAAGGCTCTACCATGTCCCGGTATTCCTCCAGCGTCTTCATGACGTCGTCCCCTTTCAGCTCCGGCCTGTTGTAAAGGTGCTTCAGCAGGATGTTCTTTTGGACGAGGATACGCTCCACCTTTTCCCGAAGGGCAGCCCTTTCCATGAAAAGCTCCTGCACCTGGAAGCCGGTCTTGGCGTACTTGTCCGAGTAAAACGGCGCGATGCCGGATTTGGTGGAGCCGAAGGCCTTGCCTGCCAGCCGTTCTTCTTCGCATTCGTCGAAGAGGATGTGGTATGGCATCAGGATTTGGGCCCGGTCGGACACCAGGATGTGGGGTTTGGGCACGCCCTGATCGGTGAGGGCTTTGATTTCTCTGCACATGTAGGGGATGTTGAGCGCTACGCCGTTGCCCAGGATGCTGGTGGTGTGGCTGTAAAACACGCCGGATGGCAGCATGTGGAGGGCGAATTTGCCGTAGTTGTTTTTGATGGTGTGGCCGGCGTTGCTGCCGCCCTGAAAGCGGACGATGATGTCGGCCTCCTGGGAAAGCATGTCGGTTATCTTGCCTTTGCCTTCATCGCCCCAGTTGGCGCCTACGATTGCTTTTATCATGTAAAACTCCTTTTGTCGGGCCGCTGGCGCGGTCCCGGTTTTTTGTGGATTTGTGGTGCGGCGCGCG
>JAUNBU010000007.1:0-9925 GCA_030526925.1 Bacillota bacterium
AGTAAAGATGTATATAGTGGAAATGTTTCTAAGATATTTTTAAAAAACGCTGAAATGATACTAACATGTAACCCCGCCTTGCTATAATATGTTTATAAAATACAACACGGTCCAATTTGGAGGGCGGTCGTAATGACAAATATAAAAAAAAGGATACTTGCACTTATTACAGTTTGTATGATGGCAGCGACAATAAATGTCGGTGCTGTTTTTGCTGATGAAATTGATGGATCGGGCGGCGATACGGTTGATTATACTTTGACAAACGGGGTTTATGAAATCGATTTAGCATCTTCGGCTGATGTTGCAATTGACAGCACATATGATAGCAATGCACCGATTCACATTACGGGAAACGGAACAGTAACTCTAAGCAGTGTTTCAATTGATGTGACAAAGGCATCTGAAACGCCTGCTCAGGCTTCTGCCATTAAAATCGATGGGAATGTTACCATTCAAATCTCCGGCAACGTGAACTTGCAGGGCGCTGTAGGCGGCGCAGGTATCGAAGTGCCGGCAACCTCTGATCTTACGGTAAGGGGAGCAGGAAGCAATGATTCCCTCACAGCAGTAGGCAATGGTGGTATCAACGATACTAGCACAGGTGGCTCCGGTATTGGCAATGTAAAGACTATTCCAACTACAGGAAATATTACGATCACAGATATAAACAGCATAGCTGCAAAGGGGTACGGCTCTCATGCAGCAGGAATTGGCGGAAATGAAGGCGATATAACTATTTCAAACGTAAATTCCGTTATCGCACATGGCTCCTTCCCGAACGAAGTCCCGGAGGAATGGGGAGATAAACGTGGGGAAGAAGCAGGCGCAGGGATCGGTGGCGCTTCCATATCAGGGAATACGGGGAACATCAACATCTCGGATACAGTTTTGACGCAAGTTTATGGAGGCAATAAAAGCGCTGCCATCGGAACGGCTTGCTGGGGAGATATGAAAGCAGGCTGCAGCATCCAAATCACTGGTTGCCGGATCGGTGAGATCATCGGAGGCACTTCAGGTGCCGGGATCGGTCTTGGAAGATATAACAATGACGCAACACAGACAGCGGACATAGTGATAAACAATTGCACGATGCTCGACGGTGGAATGATCGAAGGCGGACAGTACGGATCAGGCATTGGCACAGGATATTCGCCGAATTACGGCAGTAAAGTAGAACCGATTAACATCAATATTTTAAACTCAACATTAAATACAGCTGGCGGCGAGGCAGCAGCTGCCATCGGAAGCGGATACCGCTTTGGAAAATATAATATCAATATAGCAAACAGCAGTATTTATGCTAAGGCTGGGGTTTATGACGAAAACGGCAAACCGCAATTGATTCGAAATGGGGCTAATGCTATAGGCGGAGGAGCTTACGGAAGTCACTTGCCGGAATCTAATGATTACGCTAAAACGAGATACAGTGATTCCTCTTTGTCAATTGATGCGGCAAGCAATATCACCGCCATTTCCAACGGGGGTAAGTGGGCTATCGGAACAGAGAACAGTGTGGATACATCCGGAATTGACAATAATATTTTGCAGGTACGCTATCTTACAGACAAGATTCAAGAACAGGCCACAGGTGAAGAAGGGTATTTTTCAGAAGCATATGGCTATGAAAAAGATGACGCAGATTGCGAAATCATAGATGAGACTAAAGAAAATACCGTAATGGTTGGAGGTGAAAGTGTAACTCTTCCGGCAGGATACAGAAGCGTTGCCGTAACGGTTGGTTCCGCGGGTGATTACACCACAGAGGGCAGTGCTGTTAAGACGCCGTATGCTAGCTATGCAGCTCCATTGGAAGACGGTAAAGAGCCGAGCGATTACACGACCGCAGGCTTGAAGGCAAATGATTTTACAGCTAATGCGCTCTTTGCAGTAGCAGGGCTCAGTTCTTACGATTATGTAGCATACAGAGCAGGAACGGAGAATCCGATTCCTACACCGGACCCTGAACCGGGTCCGACTACGGATCCAACGCCAACGACTCCATCAACGACACCAACTGATCCGACAACACCGGCAAGGACGACCGGTGGCGGAGCTGTAACTGCAATTGTCAATATGGCAGACTACGGCGTAGGCGACACGGCTACCATTGAAGACGAACCGGCGGCACTGGCAAACATCGAAGATGAAGCCACCCCGAGAGCCGCAGGGCAGGATCACTGGGCGCTGCTGAACCTGCTGCTGACCATCTTTACAGCGGCACTGGGAATCGCATTGATCGCACTTTACTTCACCAAGAAGAGAAGAGACGAAGAACGGTACGAAGGTGACGAGCTGGCACAGATGGATTCAGAAGACAACAGAGTTATTAAGCGCAGAGGCATCCCAAGGATCCTCAGCGGCATCTGGGCCATCGCAATGGTGATAGTATTCTTCCTGACAGAGGATATGAGCCTGCCGATGCAGTTCACCGACGAGTGGACATGGCTCATGGTGATCATGGCTATCATGCAGCTGGCGATCGCAGTAGTTTGCAAGAAGCAATACGATGATAAAGACGATTATGAAGAATACTACAACTAGGAACAGCCAACAGTAGCCTAACAATAGAACCACCACAAATATATTAAGTTACACACATGATTACAAAGTTACTAAAATAAAGGATAGGGGTAACTAAATAGAAAGGGCGAGATGCATCATCCGCCCTTTCAGTGAATACGGAACTAAAAAAGGCTAGCCAATTGACTAGTCTTTTTCATTCAGCCATATCGTCACCGCAAATCCACCTGTGAAGGAATGGATATGGTTCGTATGGCTATGTTTTGGTGGAGCATAGGGGGTTCGAACCCCTGACCTCGTGACTGCCAGTCACGCGCGCTCCCAGCTGCGCCAATGCCCCGCATGGAGCCACTGGCCGGGATCGAACCGGCCACCTGCACGTTACGAATGTGCTGCTCTGCCAGATGAGCTACAGTGGCTCAACGCATGATAATATTTTACTATGCCGCAGGATTTCCGTCAAGATAGAGCTTTGGATTTTTCATAGCTTTTTTGGCTCATTATCGCAAACCACCATAAAACAGTTGAGCCTGGCTCTGTTTTATGAGAAAATAAAACCATCCAGTTCAGGCTGTCAACCCAATCACCGCATTGAAAGAGAGGAACCGTCAATGGAGAATCGGACGATAGGAAATCGCACAATGGACAAACTGCCAGCCGGGCCGCGGGCCCGCATCACGTCGGTGGAGCTGATGCGCTTTATCGCAGCCATCGCCGTAATGATCTTTCATTTCTTTACCGTATACATAAACAGCGATGGCCTTGTAGTCTTCGCCTACGTTTTCGTGGACTTTTTCTTTGTCCTCTCCGGCTTCTTCATGATGAAGCACCTGACAGAAAAGAAAGAACCGCTGAATCCGGCGGCATTTTTGCTCCACAAGGTCCGTTCATTTTATCCCATTTTCATCACAGCCTTCGCCCTCCAGTTCCTACTGTTCGTGGAAATGAACCGGCTGTTTTCCTTTCGGGAAGCTCTGGGCGCGCTGCGCCACTTCAAATGGGAAGCCCTGCTGCTGCAGACGACCCACTTCATTCCCGATCCCCAGTTCAACACCGACTACCTTCTGGGGCAGGCATGGTATCTGTCAGCCATGATGCTGGCGCTGGTGTTCGCCTATCCTCTGGCCAAATACATGCGAAAGTGGTTCCTGGCGCTCATATGCCCTCTCGCCATCCTTCTCATATATTCCTATGCCATGGAAGCTCTGGGGACCATGAACATCGGCAACGAGTATTTCGGCGTCATTTCCTCCGCCGTACTGCGGGGGTTTGCCGGAACATGCGTGGGCAGCCTCTGCTATGCAGGCTACGGCTATTTGAAAGACCATCATGTAAAGGGCAGGAAGGTGGCTTCAGCCATTGAGATCCTCTGCTACCTAGGCGTGCTGGTGCTTATATTTTTGCCGGGCGGCATCTCCGATGCCGACAGCCTTTTCTTTGTGCTGGTGTTCGGACTTATCATCATATTTTCTTTCCTGGACGAAACGCCTGTATCCCATTTTCTCAACACCCACGGAACCGGGGTTTTGTCTTGGCTGGGATCCATCAGCCTGTATCTCTATCTGCTCCACTGGTCGGTCATGACCGGCCTGAATCTCTGGGGCAAGGGGCTTGACCCGGCGCTGGCCGTAGCCCTTTACTTTGCCATTACCCTTGCCCTTTCCATAATACTCAAGTATATCAATGAAAAACGAAAAACAGCCCTGCCAATCGCCTTGATCGCAGGACTGTTGATTATCGCAGCCTTTGTGCTTGCCGTCCTCCAGACGGGATAGAATTTAAGATTCGTCCGTCTTGTATTGGGGTTTTCTGACGCAGTAGTTGGAATTTACCGTCATCAGCATATCCTTTTCACGCATTTCCTTGAGCGCTCTGCTGACGGTGATGCGGTTGAGGCCCAGCATGTTGCAGATGAACTGCTGGGTTATCTTCATGTCGATCATTACCCACTCGTCCGAAAACGGTTTGCCCATGTTTTGCGACAGCAGCATCAGCATGTTGTATATCTTCCACATGGCATCGTGGTTGTAGTTTTCCTTTAGCTGGTCCATGGCTGAGTAGTATTTGCTTGCAAAGGATTCAAAGACGGCTTGCATGATGTCGGGGTCGTTTCTGATGCCTTCCTTCAGCGGCTCTGCACCGATGCGGACCAGCTCTGTGGGCATGGTCGTCTGGCAGAAGATATTGCTTTCGTAGTCGGCCAGCAGGTTGGATTCCAGCAGCAGGCTTCCCGCTTCGAAGATATTGAAAATGTGCATTTCGCCGTCCTGGGTTATCTCCAGCGTTATGATCCTGCCCTCCTTGAGGAGATAGCAGTATTCCACCTTATCACCGGGGCTGACAAGGTAGTGGTTTTCAGGTAAAAAAATAGAGTCTCCCAGCTTGGCGATCTTTTCCCAGTGGGGCACGTGATGAAAGACTCGTGAATTATAGGTTGGCAGGGTGAAATCATCTAAAAAGGACTTCATAGGAGCCTCCTTATCATTGTCCCCCTGGGAACGCTTGCTGCGCACCAGGGGGATGACCGATAACTCTCTCTGAAAATTATATTCCATTTCCTTTTTGGATGCAAGGGGCGATTTGCTCTGCCCTGTCATACAACCGGCGTGGACGCTGCCATACAGTCGGCGCAGAGGAATCGTTCAGCATACGCCCCGCCTTATCTTGCTGCGTCCATGATGAAGTTGAACAGGGCGTCCCTGCACATGAAGACCTTGTATTCGTTCTTGCCCATAGGCGCCGCATCCTTCATAGCGATCTCGCCTGCTTCCTCAGCCAACTCAGCTGAGATTTTCTTTCCCTTAAGAAATTGGGAAATCTCTTGCATCTCGTATGGCACCGGCGCTACTCCGCCCAGCACGATATTGGCGTCTTCTATCACGCCGCCGCTCACCTTCAGATTGCCGGCGATGGCTACGATGGCGAAGTCTATGGCGTCGCGGACACGCCGTTTGATGTAGTGGTTTTCGCCATGCTGCTTCGGGATGCGAAGTTCCTTCACCAGTTCACCTTGATGAAGCGCATCCTGCACCGTAAGCTGCGCTGTAAACAGTTCTTTTGCCGTAAGGGTCCGCTCCGTGGTTATGATCTTAGCGTCTGCCATCACCAGCACCGGCGTTATATCGGAGGCGTTCACCGCATAGCAGGCGCAGTGGAGACACCTCTCAGCCTCACCTTTGGCCGCATCCTGATCCAGTGATGCTCTGTCTTCCTCTGCAAGGGACCGCTCCGACGCAGGCTTTTCATAGAGCTTGCTCTGCTTCGTGTTCTCTATGCCAGCCACATCAAAATGGGTGTATTTCTCCGCTTCATGAGCTGCGTCTTCCGACACGCCAAGATCCCGATTCATGCTGTATGCAGCGATGCGACCTGCCTGTATGGCGCGGATCGCCAGGTCGGGACCTGTAACGGCGTCGCCGCCTGCATAGTAGCCATCCGTCTTTGTCTTGCCTGACTCCAGATCGGCGTCAATGAGACCGCGTGCCGTCTTCAGCTGACTCGTCAGCTTTTCTCCCAGGAAGGAGATGTCTACGCGCTGTCCCGTAGCCAGGATGATAAAGTCGGAGGAAAGGGTCATGACGTCCTTCTCGTCGTAGATGGGGCTGAACCTGCCGTTTTCGTCGAAAACCGACAGGCAGCGCTTTGCCTCAAGACCGCCGACCTTGCCCTTGGCATCGGCAAGGACCTTCCCGAGACCCCAGCCGTTGTAAAGCTGGATGCCTTCTTCCACAGCCATTTCCACCTCGTCGTCGGAGGCGGGCATTTCATTCCGTTGCTCCAGGCACACCAGCTTCACCGTCTTGGCTCCCAGACGCTTGGCTGTCAGTGCCACGTCCATTGCCACGTTGCCGCCGCCGCAGACCAGCACGTTTTCGCCGATGGCTTTCTGCAGATAGGTGTTTACCTCGGAGAGAAAGTCCAGACCGAACTCGGTCAGCTTTTCCCCTTCGAGGCCCAGTACCGGCTGAGACCATGCGCCCGTGCCGAAGTACACCAGATCGTTTTTCGACTTGATGTCTTCCACAGTAATGTCTTGACCGACCTTGGTGTTCATTACGAAGCTGATGCCCATCCCGCTTTCCAGCGCATTGCAGAAATCGTCCACGATGGATTTTGGCAGACGGTAGTGTGGGATGCCGTAGCGCAGGACGCCGCCCGCCTTTTCATGTGCGTCGTATACGGTGACTTCATGGCCCGCCCGTCGCAGATAGAAGGCAGCCGTCAGACCGCCGGGACCTGCTCCGATGACAGCGCACCTTTTGCCTGTGGAGACGCTTGGTGCGGTGTAGAATTTTTCCTGATGCTCCAGGATGTAGTCGCCCAGGGTGCGCTCCACGGCAGGGATGTTGACGCTCTCGCCGTATACGTTCTGGTTGCAGGAATCCGTGCATGGATGCGGGCAGATGCGGCTCGTCATCATGGGCATGGGATTATATCGGAAAAAGACCTGCGCAGCGCCGTCCCAGTCGCCTTCCCGTATCTTTGCCATGTATTCCGGTATATCCGTTCCTGCCGGACATGCGTGCTGGCAACTGGATGCGCCGTGGCACATGCCGCCGAAGATGGAGTGATAGCGGTTTTCCCCGCAGATGGCATAGCAGGTATCGCCGCCCTTGCGTTTACATTCCAGGCGTCCGCCGATGGAGTTGGGATAGCGGTAGTACCAGCAGCGTACATCCTGGCAGATGTTGCCGCCGATAGTCGCCGTGCTGCGGATGAGGGGAGAGGCCACCGAATGGGCAGCCTCGGAAAGTGCATTGCACCCTTCCTTCACCAGGTCGCTTGCGGCTATGTCCTTTAGCTTCGTTCCTGCGCCGACGATGATCTCATCGCCTCCGTCCTCTATGTAGGCTGTATCGGGGATGCTCTGCAGGCTGACTACGGCCTCCGGATACGTGGAAAGGAGTCGGTCTCTGTAGGTCCCCAGAAGATCGGTGCCTCCGGCAATCGGCTCTGCGGCTCCGCCTTTCTCCTTTATGATACGGCTTGCTTCCTCGTAGCTGGCCGCCTTTATATGATCGAATTTTTTCATGATCTCACCTCTCTTATTTGATCTTGCCCATGGCTCGCAAAACGACTGTAGGGGAGCACGGGTATTCCGTTATAACATGGCCGATGGCGTTGCTCACTGCCATCAGTATGGCGGCAGGCGCCGGAGACGGAGTGATCTCGCCGAAGCCCAGGGCATGAAACGCTTCCGAATCAAATTCACTTTCCAGAAGGACCGTGTCAAATGGCGGGAACTCGTTGAAGGTACGCCACTTGTAGTCGATCATGTTGCCGTTCATGAAGCGGCCCAGCTTGGTATCCATGACCATTTCTTCAAACAGGCCCGTATCTCCTCCGGCGGAACCGAAGGAACCCTCTGCCTGCATACGGATGTTGATAGGGTCGATGATCTGTCCCACATCGCTGCCCTCTACTGCCCGCAGCAGCTTGGCTTCGCCTGTCATCAGGTTCACTTCTACGTCTGCGAAGTAAAGGGCGAAGTTTGGCTTGTCGAAGTTCTGCACGTATTTGGCCAGTCCGGTTATGGTCATCTCCGGCGTGCCAAACACTGCGATCCACGGCAGGCGCTTGTATGGCTGGCGAACCGGGAATACCTCGAAGTTCTCCGTGTCCAGTTCGTCCACGTTGATGTTGAGCATTTCAGAGGCCCGCTCCAGCAGCTGATGTCTGGCATCCTTGGCCGCGCGGATCGCCGTGGTTCCCATGGTGATGGTGCCGCGGGAGCCGATCATGCCGGCGTCGTACCCTGTGCCGTGAGTGTCGGGATCAACTACCTGAACGCCGTCCAAAGGCACCTTGAGCACTTCTGCCACCATCTTCTGGACTGCGAAACGCTGTGCGCCGCCTGTTTCACCGACGCAGAGCTCCAGCGTGGCGCTGCCAAATGGATGGAGCTTGACCATGCCCTCCGTTGGGTCTTCACCGATGTCAGCATTGCCGTGGACGCCTACGCCCACGCCGCGGGCATAGCGACCGTCTTCGCTGACCCAGTAAGGCTTTTCCCAGCCTTTCCAGTATTCCTTCCAGCCAAAGGCCTTGGCCGTTTCGTCGAAGGCTTTGGTGTAGTCCACGGAGCGGACGTCCCACCACTTGTTGTCACGCCATATGTAGCGGTCGCCGTCCTTTACGAAGTTTTTCTTGAACACTTCCAGCGGATCCATATCGGCCTCGCGGATGGTGTTGCATACCATAGGCACCAGAACGGATTTGCACTCCTGGCCGCCGAAACCGCGGATGGGGGCCTGGGATGAATGGTTGGTCGCCACCAGCTTGGTATCAAGGGACCAGTCCTGGCACTTGCCTAGGAAGGCCTGACATTCGCCAAGACCTACCGCCGTCATGGCCTGCGCATAGGTTGAGGACATGCCGGAATCCGTATACCACATGCCTTCTACTGCGTTGACGATGCCGTCCTCCGTCATGCCTACTCTGCCGCGGATGCGGGAGCCTTGACGCAGCTCATAGGAAAGCAGATGCTCCGTTCTGTCCATGATCAGCTTGCAGGCGCGACCTGTTATCTTGGCCATCAGAATAGCCTGCAGGATCAGATGAGGGATCAGCTGCTTTGAGCCGTAGGAGCCTCCTGCGTGACAGGCGATGACGCGCACAGCGACGCCTGGGATGGATGCTTCCGTATTGAATTTCTGCAGATGAGGCGCGCCGCCGTTGTACCATACGGTGACGGCAGTCGGACTGGTCCACTGGGCGATGCAGCCGGGACTT
Source organism: Bacillota bacterium (assembly GCA_030526925.1). GTDB lineage: Bacteria > Bacillota > Clostridia > Peptostreptococcales > Anaerovoracaceae > Lentihominibacter. The sequence continues at coordinate 9,256 of JAUNBU010000007.1, forward strand.
TCCGGAGGCAGAGGATGTGCCATGTTCTCATAGCGCATGTAGGCGTCCGAAACGTATTTTGATTCTTCGAAGCCCTTCTTTACATCTCCGACAAAGATTTGATTGAAGGGTTCTTCGGAGAAAGGGGTCACTTTAGGTATCTCGTTTCCGGGATATTCGTCGTAAAGCTGCGGGGCGCCTTCTTTCAGGGCTTCTTCGCAGTCCAGCACGAACTCCAGCGGTTCATACTCCACTTCGATCAGGTCCAGGGCTTCGTCTGCCGCTTCGATGGTCTCTGCTGCCACGAGAGCCACGGAATCTCCTGTAAAGCGGACGTGTTGGTCCAGCACTCGGCGATGGTTTGGCAGGCCGCATTTCCAGTCGGGTGCGTCTTCGTAGGTGCTTATGCCGATTACTCCCGGCAGGGCTGCTGCCTTGGAAGTGTCGATGCTTTTTATCAAAGCGTTGGGGTGCGGGCTTCTCAGCACGCGGACGATAAGCATCCCCGGCATCACGATGTCGTCGAGGAACTTCTGGCGGCCCGATACCAGGTCGTCTGCATCGGCGCGGTTGCCGTGCTTGCCGATATAGCGGTAGTCATGCTCGCTTACCTTGACGTATTTTTTCATTTCTTCAAACATTGATCGCCACCTCCTTTTGTTCCGGTGCTGATAGGTCTGGGTCCATCTGG
>JAUNBU010000007.1:10025-13826 GCA_030526925.1 Bacillota bacterium
GTCCATCTGGTCAATAAAGGACATTACCGTGCGGATGACCTGATAGTGGCTGATGCACCGGCAGTAGTTGCCGGAAAGGGCTTCCGTCAGCTCATCTTTAGTTGGGTGCGGATTCTTCATGAGAAGCGCCTGGGTGCTCATGATGATCCCCGGGGTGCAAAATCCGCACTGGAATGCCGAATTGTCTGCAAAGGCTTTTTGCAGCGGGCTCAGCTCTCCGGTCACCGGGTCGCACAGGCCCTCCAGGGTCGTTACGGATTTGCCGTCGCAGTCTGCCGTCAGCACCATGCAGGATGCCACGGCATCTCCGTCGATGATGACGGTACAGCAGCCGCAGGCGCCGTGCTCGCAGCTGCGTTTGGCAGCGGTAAGTCCCAGCTTGTCGCGAAGTGTATCAAGCAGTATTTCCGATGGCGCTACGCACCCGTCGTCATCGCTTACGATGAATCTGCGCAGCTTGCCGTTTACCGTGATACAGACGCGTTCTAAAGTGTCTTTCATGTTGTCCCTCCTGACTTTTTCCTTTGAAAAGGTTACTTAAGGTGAGTTTAGCAGGATGCATCAGTCGCCGCTACTTACCAGGCTAACAATGTAGCTTATGTAACATCCGTTGCAGGATGAACAGTGCCTCGTTCAATTCCCAAGTTGATAAAACCCCGTAAGTTGTTTATAATAATACTAACTTTGAAGAGGCTATTTTGATGTTTCCATTGAAAATGCGTGGGGAGGAGGAATCATGAGTGAAAATTTGACCCCGGAATCGGAACGGTTCGATGAGATTATCTTCCTTTGGCGATAAAATTATTGACGAGGTGGACGAGGAATAAACGTTTTCACCTTGTAGAGACAAAGAAAACCCGATATTTTGTAAGAGCCATGGCGTGTGCTATGGCTCTGGTTTTTCCTTATACCACCTTTTCTTGGTGAACCAGTAGCAGATGGGAACGGCGTACATGTAGAGGGCATAGGGCAGGGCGGTAAAGTCCACCCCGAAAAATGTCAGAGGAACGGAACAGCCGATGCTCCACGGGATAAAGCAGGCGATCAGGATCACCGAATTTTCCATGTCGATAGCCAGCTCCTCTTTAGAGCCGCCGCCATCCAGATAAGGCTTCTTCAAAAGGTCGGAGCACATGAGGGTGGCGATGGTCTGGTTGCAGAAGACGATAGAGGAGCCAAAGCTGATGAGGACCATCACCGAAAACCTGCCGATTTTGGTGCACGCCCGGTCCAGCTTTTGCTGCAGAGCTTCCAGCATATGAGTCCCATCGAAGATGCCCGAATAGCTGCAGGAAATTATCAATATCCCCACGATTTCCAGCATGGAAACAAGTCCGCCGCCGTTGAGGAGAGCGCCGAGACCTTCTCCCTCCGCCTCGTAGCCGAAGATGCAGATTTTCAGTACCTCCAAAAGCGGAATATTCTGCACCAGCCAGGATACCAGGATGCCGCTGATGATGCTCAGACCCATGGAAAGAAGCACGCTGACCTTAAACAGGGGCAGCGCCAGCATCAGGATAGCCGGCACGAAGGCCCACAAGGACAGAGTAAAATCGCTTTCAAATGCGGACACCACGCTTTCGTCCACGTGGGTTATGGGATTCAAAAAAGACAGCACCGTATATACGACGCAGCATAGGAGAAAGGGCAGGATGCCCGTCTTCATCATGATCTTCACGTTATCGAATATTTTGGTTCCCGTGATGCCTGCCACCATGTTGGCGCTGGAGGATGCAGGAGAGGACCGGTCGCCGAAATAGACGCCGGACATGAGGATGCCTGCCGTCACCAGCGGATCGACGCCGCCGCTTCTTGCCAGGGTCATGAAGATAACGCCCACGGTGCCCGCCACCCCAAAGGATGTTCCGATGGCATAGCTGAGCAGGCAGGACAGCAGGAAGGCGATGATGAGAAACAGCGATGGCGTAATGATCTTGATGCCGTAATATACGAAAATGGTTATAGTTCCCGAAACTCGCCATACGGCAGTGAGAAAGCCGATGATGCACATGACCTCGATAACGATGAGGGAGTCCTTCGTTCCCTTTGCACCCATAATGCACAGGTCCTTAAAAGAAAAGCCCCGCTTAAGCCCCACCAGCAAAAAAGCCATGAGTCCTATGAGCAGAGGAATGATCATGGAAAATCCCTTGATCAGGGCAGACAGCATTGCTGCCAGAAATATGATGAATGCGATGAGCAGATCCATAAAAGCACCTTCTTCTAGTGTCATTGACTTTGTTCTTTCCACAGTTTATCATGAGAATATGATTTTGTAAAATGAGAAACGTGGAAGGACATCAACGCGGAAAATGCAAAGGAAAGGAGCGGCCAAGATGATAAGGATCGCTGTAATAGAAGACGACAGGAATCTCAACGACGGCATCGTGCTGGCGCTGAAGAATGAAGAATATATTTTTGAGCAGTATTACGATCTGCAAAGCGCACGCCGCATGGAGCCGGTGGATTTGATTGTCCTGGACATCAATCTGCCCGACGGCAACGGCTTTGACTTTTTGAAAGAGCTGAAGGCGGATGTGGCGCGCCGGGACGTGCCGGTCATCGTTCTGACTGCCAACGATCTTGAAACCGATGAATTAAAGGGCCTGCAGCTGGGGGCGGACGACTACATCACCAAGCCTTTCAGCCTGATGGTGCTGCGTGCCAGGATAGAGAAGGCTCTGCGTGGCGGCGTACCTGCACGCCTTTACACCCAGGACGACTTTCGCTTTGACTTCGACCGGATGAAATTTGCCAGAGGAGGACGTGAAATCGATCTCAGCAAGACGGAGCAGAAGCTGCTGCGTGTACTGACGGATAACGCCGGCATCACCATGGCAAGATCAAGACTTATGGAACTGGTCTGGGAGGACGGCGGCGAATACGTGGACGAAAACGCGCTTTCCGTTACGGTCAAAAGGCTGCGAGACAAGCTGGAGGAGGATTCGGCAAAGCCAATCTACCTGCAGACGGTCTACGGCAGCGGATATGTATGGAGGAAGCCATGAACTTTTTTGAAAGGATGGGGCGCTTCAGGCAAAAATCTTTGTTTAGGCGGCTCAATCAGATGTTGGACGACGCCATGAACGGAACCTTTGAAGAATCGGACTACGACGAGAGCGAGCTTTCCAAGCTGGAGGTCAAATGGAAACGGTACATCACCGCATCCCAGCTTTCACGGCAGAAGATAGAAGAGGAGCGCAGCTCCGTCAAGGAGCTGGTCAGTGATATTTCCCATCAGACCAAGACGCCTCTGTCAAATATCATCCTGTATGCAGAGCTGGCACGGGAGCAGGCGGAAAGCGAGGAGACTCGCAGGCTGGCGGACAATATCAAAGGCCAGTCGGAAAAGCTGGAATTTTTGATCCAGGCTTTGGTGAAGACGTCCCGCTTGGAGACAGGGACCATCCAAATCGATCCGGAGCCCAATCGTCTCAGCGAATTAGCAGAGGGCGCGGTCCGCCAGGCAGAGAAAAAAGCGGAAGCTAAAGGCATGAAAATCGTGGTGGATGTGGATGAAAGTCTGACCGCCTGCTTTGATAAGAAATGGACCACGGAAGCCCTGTTCAACATACTGGACAACGCCGTCAAATACGCCCCGGCAGGCAGCAAAATCCGTATAGATGCGGAAAGCTATGAGCTGTATTCAGTTGTCCGGGTGATGGACGAAGGACCGGGGATCGCCGAAGAAGAGATACCGAAGATATTCAGCAGGTTTTACAGGAGCGCCGGCTCCGCCGAAATAGAAGGGGTAGGTCTGGGGCTTTATCTGAGCCGTCAGATCGTGGAAAATCAGAGCGG